>CACVAQ010000416.1 GCA_902727865.1 uncultured Aureispira sp.
ATTAAAATAAATAAAGTCGTTTAATTGATGAACTTCTAATAAAAGAAGGGATTTTTAAGTGAAAAAACAGGAGAATGAGTATTATAATTTCATTGTTGAATCATAAAGGAGGAGTTGGAAAAACAACTTCCGCAATTAATATTGGAGCTGCTTTGGTGCAGTTAAACAAGCGTGTTTTGTTGATTGATTTGGATCCACAAGCAAATCTGACGATTTCTTTGGGAATTCCTCGTCAAAAAGTGACGATCTACGAAAATATGCGTGGAGAAGCGGAAATTACTCCCTTCACGGTTAAGGAAGGACTCGATGTCGTTACTTCTAACTTGGATTTGTCGGGCGCAGAGATGGAATTGATTAATGAAGCGGGGCGTGAATTTATTTTACGAGAACTGTTTGAACCTTTGTCGCATGATTATGATTATATTATCATTGATTGTCCTCCCTCTTTAGGTTTATTGACCTTGAATGCACTAACGACCAGCAATTATGTTATGATTCCGATGCAGACAGAATTTTTGGCTTTGCAAGGAATTGTCAAAATAAAGCAAGTAACAGACAAAGTTCGGTTCCGTTTGAACAAAAAACTGGAAATTGGAGGAGTTATTGCTACAATGTATGATCATAGAAAGGTCTTAAATAGAGATATTGTAGGAACGATTCAAAAGTTCTTCGGAGACAAGGTGTTCAATACTAAAATTCGTAATAATGTCGCCTTAGCAGAGGCGCCAAGTGTTGGGAAAGATATTTTTGACTACAGTAAATCTAGTAATGGAGCCAAAGATTACTTGGCTTTAGCGAACGAAATTGTTGAAAGAATAGAGCCTACACCAGTTTCGTAATAAGTCTTGTTATAATGGGTAATATCCTGTTGATTAATCCACTACGTTTGTTAGTTCGCTTTGCTCGGTTCATCTGCGCTTTGCTTCGTTCTGGTTTTCACGGGAGTAATGAATAGTAATACTCCGTTGCTTTTTTAGTTTTTACTTAGCTGCGCTGCTACTTCGTGGTCGTGAGCCTTCGGGTTTTATAAAAAACATAAAAAAGCATCTTGCATTAGTTTAATTATCAGCTTTTTAATATTTTGACAACTGAAAACTCATCTTGCTGATAATCAAAGCGAAGCACTCATGCAATAAACTAATACGATTTTTCAACGGAGTAATGGAATAGAATAATTTGAAACTTTAAAAATACAGTTGTGAATTAATTTTTAAGTTTTCACCAAAATAGAGATTTTTTAAATCGTATATTTTTATCGAATGGGTCGTAAGAACAATAAAAAGAAATCATTTTCAGATAACTTGGCAAATTTATTCCAAGAAAGGATGCTTGACGATAACGCTCAGGACAACATCTCTATGATTGAAAATGACTCTAAAGATAAAAAGAAAACCAAAACAAAGGGCACTGCAACCGCAGTGGCTAAAAAAAGAACGACTAAAAAGCCAAAAGGAAAATCAAGAACGACTCGAAAATCTTTTTCGAACAACTTAGAACGCTTTTTCAAAGATAGTATTGATGGTGTTTTGGATGGTGTGGTAACGGATGTCAAAAGAAGCTTGGTCAATACTAAAAAAGGCAATAGAAAAGCGATTGGTATCGATTTGTTGATTAAGCGAACAACCGAAGAAAACATCAAAGACAAAGGCGCTAAACAAGCCACACAAACCAAACGAGTAACGGTTGTTTTAGATACCGAAAAATTGGAAGAGTTGAAGCGGATTGCCAAAGAAGAAAAACGAAGATTGCATCAAATTATTGGTGAATTAGTGGATGAATATATTGACGAGGCTAAGAAGTAGTGTTTTCTAGATCACTTAGGAATGTTCAATAAATTGAATAAAAAAAATCTAAATCCTTATCCGATTTAGATTTTTTTTATTCTCCAAAATCTCTTACATCACTCTCCTCTCCTGTGTCAAAATACTTCACCCATTGCCCTTTCCGAATACCTTTTAGATACCTACCGACCAATTTTAATTGTCCATTGGGGTAATAACTTTCCCATAAGCCATTTTTAGCAGAACTTTTAGGGCCTTTTAGTTGATAATGTCCAATACTTTGTAAGCTATCATTGGGATGGTAGCTTTCCCAAAGCCCTTCTCTTCGATCTAAATTTAGTTGCCCTTTTGCCTTCAATCGCCCATTTCGATAATAAGAAACATACTGTCCTACACCCCTTTTATAAGTACAAGAATTTTCTATTGCACCATTATCATAATAAACTAAACAAAGACCTTCTTTTATACCTGCTTGATAAAGCGCTCGGCTATTTCGTTGTCCTGTTGGATAATAGGTTTGTTGAACACCATTCAAAATCCCCTTTTGAAACACTTGCTCTGTTGCCAACTGTCCATTTTGATGATAAAGTTGATAGCGCCCCTGCACCTCATTTTTATCGTTTTGATACCTAACTTTTAAGTGCCCATTTTCATAATACCCTTCCGCCAAACCTTGTAAGGTATCTAGGTGATAGAGCAATCGAGTTTTAAGTTGTCCATTTTTATAATATTCTTCAGAAGGGCCATTCAATCGACCAAAATCATAGCTTTGAACCGATTGAACTTGTGTGGGCTTCGAGGCATAATACGTCCGATGAATTCCATCTTTGGGACCAAAACCAACCGCATTATCAATCCCTCCCAAAACTAGTAAAATAACGCTCACTAGATAAAAGGTTGACAACAACCAACTCAACAAAGGCAATCTCCACCGCAACACGCCAATGATAAAACACAAGCTTGGAACGCCCCAAAGTACGGCACCTGGATAAACATACTGTTGTCCATAAATTAGCCCCGCAAAAGACAAACTATTAATCGTCCACAAAATAGCCGTTCCTGTTTTAAAATCTGTGTGCTTCTTCTCGGTATAAGAATGCCCATTCACCGCAAAGAAAAAAGACAATACAGCAAAAGGAAAATGAAAGACCAATAGCAAAAATCCGATGTAAAAAGAAGTGGACTGAGAGGCGGGCACTGCTTCTGTCTGAAAAAAGGCTTGTGTCTCGAAGGATTGAAAGACAAATAATAGCATCCAAAATAGGATTAAACGAGTTGAAATTGAACTTGATGTTTTCATGCTTGGGGTATTAACGGATGTTGTGTAAGAAACCTTGGTTGGTTGACAAATCGAACTAACAAAGCGATCTTTCGTATTAACAAAAGCTCCCCGTAGCTAAATCGTATTAGATTGATTATTAAAAAATAAAACCTTGGAGAAGCAGCGAAGCTAACATAAGCGTAGCGCTCATGAACCGAACGGAGTGAGCTCACGAGCAAAGCGAG
>CACVAQ010000417.1 GCA_902727865.1 uncultured Aureispira sp.
CTAAACCATGAAACCTCTAATCCTATTGGTCTCTTGTCTATTCCTTCTTTGTCTCAATACTAGTTGTGAAAAGGCTGGACAAATTCACTTAATTTCTGCCCATACTTGGGTCGTTACAGACGTTTCAAATCCCTCTAATTTCACTCGAGTGGGGGATGAATTAAGCTTTCTTGATAATCGTTTGTTTTTTAATAATTCAAATGGATTTGAAACAGATGGTGAATGGGATTTTATAGTTAGTGGAACAAGAGCAGGGCTATTTACCTCCTATAATATAAATGAAATTGCTGTCACATCTGGTTTCAGTTCTTACAGCTTTTCTATTGTCAATCTAACAGCGAAGGAATTAGAAATTCGTGACATTTCTGGTCTTGGAGCACTGAACATTCGATTAAAGGCTAAGGAATAATATTTCTGGTCTTTCACGTCCACCAAAGGACTACGTCTCCTTGCCCACAATTCGTTGAACATACAATGTTTTTGGGGTCTTTGACCCTTTTTGCCAGCCCCTACTAGTATGGCTTTGTTTTTACGATTTCAGTCATAAGTCCTGCGTTTTAAATAGCAAGTAAGTTTACAGATAATCAATAATTTACGACCAAAACCTTACTGTTATAAAAACAAAAAGAGTCTGTTTTGGCAAAAATTAGCTGCGGGGAATCTTTGAGTTGTCAACCAACCTATTTTTTTATAAGAAATGCCCCTCAAAACTATATCTTAAAACGCAAGGTAAGATAAAAACTCAAGCCATCCGCAGGCAAAATACCAGGCCCTGGATAGCTTGCCGCTCGTCTAGAAAAATAAACTGCATCGGTTAGGTTATTAATCCCTGTTTGCAAGGTAAACCACTTCCATTCATAACTTGCCGCAACATCCATCACAGCATAACTAGGGATGATTCCGACCACCGCATTCGGCACCCATTCTGCATTGGTTGCATCAGAATAGTGTTGAGAAGTATACGAATATTGATAGGATACTTTAACTCCTTTGTACCCAAAGCTTATCCCCGTTCGCAAAATAATTGGGGCAACAAATTCTAGCTGTTTCCCTGCTGCAAAACTATTCTCCGTTTTAGTATAACGACCATCCAAAATGGAAAAATTAGTAAAGACATTTAAACTAAAAGGCGTCTTTTTATTGTGGTGGAACAATTTCCAAAAATCAGCCTCCACAAAAAATTCAGTCCCAAGTACTCGGGCATTTCCTACATTCGTTCGCAAAGTATAAGGTTCGATGATTAAGGGATTATCTTGATTGGGGCGTTCACTCTGTATGTTTCCAATTTTGCGGTTATAACTTAAATAAAACACCGTTGCATTAAAATTAAACAAACCTTTGTAGCTTCCTCGAAAGCCCAAGTCCGCATTAAAGCCAAATTCATCTTTTAGATTGGGGTCTACTTCTTGATTCGGGTTGGAAATTCGCATATCGTTGAAGTTGATTCCTCGATAGTTTTGTGAAAAATTACCATACATTTCTATATTTCTACTCAATTTATAACTCAGTCCTATACCTGTCAAAAAAACAGTTCTTGAATTACTTCGAGACTCGTCTATGGCTACATTTCGAATGGTATCCCAGCCCGTGCTACTTGGTACAACCACCAAATCTTGATAATAACCACTCGCTTCTGTTTGAATGTATTCAAAACGTATCCCTGGAGTGACACTAAATTTATCGGTAACGGCAAAGTAGTTTTCGGCAAAAGCTGCAAAATTAAAACTTGGAAAAGCATAATCGGATTTAAGAATACCTTTAGGAGCTGCCGAGAACATAAAATCAGTCAACATTCCTGTCGTATCACTATTAGAATAGCCTTGTTGCTGTTCAGTATCTCCTTTGTAAATACGAACTCCAGTCACTAATGCCGAGACCCCTCTTAAGAAACGATACCGATGGACCAATCTAGTTTCATTCCCAAAATTTCTATAACGCCCCTTAATCAAATCTCTAGCTTCTCCGTAATCAGGGCGATTGATTGCTTGTAAATTCCCCAAAGATTGACGGCTAGCAAACAGGGCAAAATTGCGTATATTTAATTGTGTTAAGGACGAAATTTTGTAATCAATTGTCAAAGCACTTAGATTCCAATTGACTCGAAACCAATTGCGTTCTCGATTAGACTGGCGAGCATTTTGTTCAAACTCTGTATCGGTCAAACCACCAGGTTGCTGTGCGACATATTGCATCACGGTTTGCTCTGCTCGAATGCTTAATTTTTCACTCGGCTTATACTCCAATTGAGCATAGCCATTGTGTACCTCAAAATTAGCGTTAGGACGCCAACCGTCGCCCCGTTTGTATTGATAAAAAGCGTAATAATTTAATTTCTTTTTTGCAACCGTGCCACCAATACTATTAAAAGTATTGAAGAAATTGAACCCACCATAAGTATTCTCCGTTACAAACTCAAAAGGCTTGTCGTCTGCTCCTTGCTTCATTACAAAATTCAACATGCCCCCAAACTGAGTTCCAAACTGCAAAGATGCTGCACCACGCAACACTTCTATCCGCTTCAAGGCTTGTGCAGGAGGCGTATAATAGGTTTCTGGATAGCCCAAAGCGTCTGCACTAATGTCGTATCCATTTTGACGAGTATTAAAATTAGACGTTCGATTGGGATTTAAACCTCGTCCGCCGATGTTGAGTTGAATCCCAGAATTGTCGTTCTCCCAAATATTCAAACCTGGAACCGTTTTAAATAATTCACGGGCATTATTCGTCGCTTGATTTGCCAATACCTCTTCCAAATCGATCACATTAATTGTCTTGGCACTTAATAACGTAACCCCACTAATCGCTGGATTTAAGTAATAATCTTCTCCTTCAACAACAACTTCTCTGTCAAATGTAACTGCTAAGGAATCTAAGGCTAGATTAAAAACGACATTTTGGTCCTTGATTTCAACTTGAATAATCTTCTGTTGGAAGCCATCCGCATCAAGAGTCAACGTGTACGTCCCCTTTTTTAGATTCTCAAAACGATACTTCCCTTTGGCATTTGTCTTTATTATTTGGTCACTAGGGCTCAATAAAAGAAAGGCCTCTGAGAGAGGCCTTTTTTGATTGTCCTTTACCTCGCCACTTATATTAAATTGGCTGTGCAAATGATTGGTACAGCAAAGAAAACAGATCACACTGAAGAATAACCGCATTGATTTTTCTAATTTTTATTTTGTCTAAATAAAGATACTGCAAATGTAAGAATATTTCTTTCCATGACTAACAAATTCTTAAAAATAGTTACACCAATCTCTTTCTTCCTCCTTTTATAATATTAAT
>CACVAQ010000418.1:0-10168 GCA_902727865.1 uncultured Aureispira sp.
GCCTTGATGCACAACTATATTTACTTATTTCAAAACAAAGGTTAATATTCTATTATGACAAACATAGAAAATATTCAAGCTCAAATTACGCCACTTAGAAAAACATTAATCAACCATTCTTTATATCAAAAACTAGATAACATAAACGATATTCAATCTTTTATGGAACAACATGTGTTTGCGGTTTGGGATTTCATGTCTTTGCTCAAAGCCTTACAAAATCATTTGACTTGTACACAAACGCCTTGGATTCCCAACAAAAATGCAAAATTAAGTCGCTTTATCAATGAAATTGTCTTAGGCGAAGAAAGCGACTTGAACGAATCGGGGCTTCCTCAAAGTCATTTTGATATGTATCTGGAAGCGATGGAACAGATTGGCGCTAAGCCCGATTTAATTCATAATTTTATAGCACAAATCAAAAATGGGCGGTCTGTAAAAGAAGCGGCACAACAACTAAATGTAAAACCTGCAATTCAAGAATTTATCAACTTTACCTTTCGTATTATAGATTCCAACCAACCGCATATGATTGCCGCTGCTTTTACTTTTGGGCGAGAAGATTTAATCCCTGACATGTTTTTGGAAATTATCAAAAATGAAGAAGCTGCCAATCAAAATATATCGTATAGTAAACTCACTTATTATCTAAAAAGGCACATTGAGCTGGATGGCGACGAACATGGTCCGCTCTCTCTTCTGATGGTTCAAGAATTATGCGGCAACGATGCAAAAAAATGGGAAGAAGTACTCGCTGTTGCTTTGCAAGCATTAGAATATCGCATCAAATTGTGGGACAGTGTGACCGAACAACTTTCGGAGCAATTCGAACCGCAGGTTTAAGGAATGTCACGCAGGAATCTTTCTAACTTTGCAGAGCGTATTTAGGAACGCTCTGCAAAGTCAATTAAAAACTAATAATATGTACAGAAAATCTATCTGTTCTAAAGCAAAAATAGCCTCTACCTCCTTCTACATTTGGCTTGCTTTTGGTAATAGACCCTTAGAATACTTGAATCAAATACCCCCTCAATAATGCTTAAATATACATTGCTTTTTTTTGTTTTTTTTGTTGTGCCTAAGGTACTCTTAGCACAGGCTTTAACGCCTTATTTTAACTATACGGTGACTAAAGAAGACAAAACATTGTGGAATGTCAGCCAAAAACATGCGGTCTCCTTAGAAGTGGTCAAAACACTGAATCAAAAAACAGGCGACAGCCTTGTCAATGGGGAGGTTTTAAAAATCCCTAAGCATCAAGCGAAAGATCCTGATTTCACCCTTCATACTGTAGAAAAAAAAGATAAAAATCTATATCGCATTGGTCTAAAATACAAGGTCACAACAGAGGAATTGATGCTGTTAAATAATAAAAATCACAGTACGATTCGTAGAGGCGAACAGCTCAAAATCCCTAAAAATGGTCAGTACATTATACACACGGTTTCTGAAACCGATAAAAGCCTTTGGGGGATTTGCCAAATTTATGAGGTTGAAGTCGATTTGGTCAAAGAACTTAACCACAAAAACAACAACAACATTCGGAGAGGCGATCGACTGGCGATTCCTAAAAAACATCCAATCGCAACGGACGTAACAACTTCCGAGGCTCTTGAAACGTCCGAGGCTTTAGAAACTGCTCCCTCCTTCTCTCCGATCAATGGCAACAAAGAGTACGTCAAAGCAGCCTATAACCTTGAAGTCAATCAATCCCATTTTCCTTATCACAATCGCAAAGTCTTGGCTATTTTTCCTAGCATCAAAACAGGTTTTTCTAATTACTACCAATTGGATTCACTGACATACACGACCTTTTTTCAGCAAGCAAAAGGAAATTCGCCCAATAAGGAACATAAAAAATATTACTTTTATTCGCTTGAAAAGCCCTTTTTTAAGCATTTGGGCAAGGATAGCATTTCTTATTTGAGTACAGAAACTCAAGAATTTTTGGAAGCTAAGAATGGATATAGCTATGATTTTATGACTTTAATAGAAGTTGATTCGGTGAATAACGCTTTTAATATTTTACCTATTTTTTTAGTAAAAGAAGCCTTGGGCGCTGCGCCTCCGATTGAGAAAGGAAGCGTTGTTTCTTCTGGCAATCCATTTCCATTGGCAAGTTATCAAAAAACAAAAACGCAAGAAATTAGTCTTTCTTCTATTCTGTTAACGCCTTCTATTGTGAAACAAACAGAAATCATCAAAACTTTGAATGGAAATAATGTTGTTCAAACAGATTCTACGATTTCTATTTGGCAACTAAAAACAGATGACCTCCCTAGTTTAATTGATTCCGAAGCCTATCGCAATGGAGAGAAGATACGCAGCTTCAAGTTGCTTGAACGTCGTCAGGAATTGGGCTATTAAAGACTTCTAACTTTCTGGAAGTTGATGCACTAGCCTATAAAAAAAGACAGGAAAATTACTCCATTCGTAATTTTCCTGTCTACTTACTCTAAAATGAATTTTAAAACTTTTTTCCTCAGAAGCTCCGTCTATCGTTCAAAAAGTAAGAAGCTGTTTAGAAGTAAGCAATAGCTCCTATTTCTCTTACACCAAGACAGCTTTGTTAAGCCGTAATGCCTTAACAGCCACCTTAATTTGCTTAAAAAAGTGATCAATATCCGTCTTTTCTATATCGGCATTGATACAAGCCATTCTGATAAAGGTCGTCCCTTCAGATGTGCTATAACCAACCATAATGAGCCCTTTTTTGTGCAAATATTCACAGACTTTTTCTGGTGTAGCACCTGCTATTGTAAAGCAAACATTCACAGATTCAGGACTTCTAAACAGTTCAAACATAGGGTCTTGCTCTACACAAGAGGCAGCATATTCAGCCAATTCAAAAAGATGGTCAATTCGACGCTCTA
This sequence comes from uncultured Aureispira sp., assembly GCA_902727865.1. Lineage (GTDB taxonomy): Bacteria > Bacteroidota > Bacteroidia > Chitinophagales > Saprospiraceae > Aureispira. Next base: position 2,874 of record CACVAQ010000418.1, read on the forward strand.
TCCCTACGAGTCCATAATATTTCCAAGCAGCCCAAACCTTAAAAGCATCTACTCTACGACCACATTGCATAGAGATACTTCCTAGATCTAAATCCTCCGTCTCCCCCTGGAATAAATAATCTGCTTTTTCAGAAAAATGCTTGCGTAGTAATCCCTTTTCTTTTACTAATAAAAAAGAAGCACAAACAGGCACATTCATCATCTTGTGCGCATTCCAAGTAAAGGAATCCGACAACTCACTTCCCTCTAAAAGATGTTTGTGTTTACGACTCAATAAGGCCGAGCCACCCAAGGCGCCATCTATATGCATCCATAAGGCATATTTTTTCGAGATCCTTGAGATTTCGTTAAATTCATCATAGGCCCCCAAAACCGTCGTTCCTGCCGTAGCATTGATGTAAAAGGGTACATTACCCTCTAATAAGTCTTTTTTGATTTCAGCTTCCAGATGCGTCGCATCCATACGGCCGATATAATCACTTTGAATTTTTCGGACATTATTTCTGCCTAGACCAAGCATTCCAGCATTTTTTATAACAGAATAATGGCTTTCGATCGAAGTATAAACGATGAACTTCCGTCCGCCATAGCCTTCTTTCAAAATACGTCCATCTTTCTCGTTTCTCGCAATAATCATAGAAACCAGATTACTTAAAGAACCGCCTGGATTCATGATCCCTTCGCCATTTTCATAGCCGACCTTTTCAAGAAATGCATTTGTAATTTCTTTCTCTACCAATACTTGTATTCCAGCCACTTTGTACGTGTGCATCGTTGTATTTAAGAGCGTTGCCAATAAATCAGCACTTAAACTTGGTCCTGTCCGACCAGCAAACAATTGATTGAAGAACGACTTACTATTCGTTCTTGGTGTTAATAAGCTAACTTCTTTTAATAACTTAAAAAACTCATTCTCCGTACATCCCTTGTTGCTTAAAGAAAGATTAATTAACTTTTCATAATCCTCTACGCTGTGGTACTTTAGAACAGGTTCTTTTTTTTCTTTTTCTAATAAAATTTTTGAAATTTTAGCAAACTCATCTATCGCTTTCTCAATTTTCATTCTTAGTTTTCTTTTTTTATCTCAATTTTATAATGCGATTAAGGTAAAAAAACTATTGACTAATCCTAATCCAAAACTTGATAAAATGGATCTAAATCCATAAGATAGCTTAAAGAGTGAAATTTGACAATTCCTTAACAAACACAAACAATCCCGATGAACAACATTCTAGATTACATTGACAATCAAGCAATTATAATTCATAAAAAACTGCTGCGTTTAAAGCGAGTTGAATATTCTATTCATTTTTTAAATTAGCAACCCTTCTTTTCAGACCTATCACTGGCTTTTAAAATTGATCCGAATTCTACTACTCATCTGGGCGCTTATATTAATCCTATCCTCTGTACTTGTTACTAAGGAATGGTCAATAAATAAGATGAACAAATTTGAAGTTGGATTTTTGTCGCAATAAAAAAAATACAACAGCCTCAAATATCTTGAAGCTGTTGTATTGAATAAACGGCGAGCCTTTTTATTAGAAGGCTCTTGGTCCGTATTTATACCTTAATCCTTATCCACCTCTTTTTTTTCAATAATCATTTTAGAAGATTGTGCATATTGTAGCAATTCCGACAGCATTGCCGCAGGGAGGTCACCAATATCAAAGGCTAATTTTAGTTTTCCTTTTACATTTTGGTCTTTGTACTCTTGAATAGCTTCCATAGAAGGATTATCAATAGCTTCCTCATTCTCTGCCAATTTTTCCTCTACGACAACGGTTTCTACGACACGTTCAATCACCTTATGTCCTCCCGTTTGTTGTTTATCTTCATTCTTGAAGCGCAACAAGCCCAATAGATGCGCTTCCGTTAAGGTATTGTATTTCGTAATGCCGAATAAATCTTCCTCAATATTAGTTGAATTACTATTTACATAGGCAATTTTATCACACAAGACGGCATTTTCTTGTTCATACTCCTTGACCACTTGATCTAAGAAATGGACGGTATAAGGCATTTTTCCATCGTATAAATGAATCGTATACTCAGAATCTTCGCGCCACTTCATGTAATGATCTGCGCCCCATTCTTGGCTATTCCCTTCCAGGCGTTCAATATCTAATTTATTCTCAACCTTCGTTGTTTTTAACTCAATGCCCTTGAGGTCCAAATTAGTTAAATGCTGTCCTCCTTTTGCTAGACAATCAAACACATTCGCTATCGTAATGTCAAACTTTTCTAAAAGTTGTCGTTGCTGTTTATTATCAAAATAATACAACTCTTGGTCGGCATGATTATCTACTTTATATTCAAAGGTCGGTGCGTCATGGGTTCCCCCTACTTTAGTAATAAAAGGCATTGGCGTATTATTCGTCACCTTAGGCAAGGTATTGTACAGTTTTCTCAACCAAAACAAGCGTTCATCTTCTGAGGTCAACACCGTGCCCTCCGATTGCAACCAAAGAATCGTTTGTAATAAATGGTCTTGTTCCGAATTACGCAAATCATTCAATTGCTTTTGGGAAACCGCTGGTCCAATATTATTATGAAAATAATTACGAACACAAACCAAGGTAGACCGTTCCGTATTCACTCCAATAGCATTCAACAAAGACAACTTACCGCTAGGAATCAAGACTACCTTAGGCGCAGGAGGAACAAATTCTTCGACCTTCTCCAAGTCATTTTCGGATGCGGCCGCTCCTTCCACGGGTACCACTTCAGGCACTTCATAATCGGGCTGAATCGTTCGTTCTTCCACCATTTCGGTTTCTTCTCCGACCCAATTTACAAGCCATTCAGGAAAGCGTTCTTTCACCAAAGCATACTCCTCTGGGTACACCAAATCTGCGGGCAACAAACCACCCAAAGTTCCTTCTGCATCCGTTTTTAGCTCCAGTTGAGTCGGTCGATCCAAGTCGCCTACCGTTGCCCATACTTTATATAAGAAATTAAGCAATTCAGATTGTAATTTCTCTGGGTTTTCTTCGTCCTCTAAGGCTCGAAGCGGTGCGCAGTAAAATGTATTTTTATCAATATAAGGGCCATACACTAGGTTTTGCGAACCAAAACTAAAGGCCGTTTCCTTTTCTTTTATTTTCAGCAATTCATCAATGTCCTTGTAATATTCTAAATTTAGAATCGCACTAGAATCAATAAATGAATTATTATTCAAGTGGAACGCATCAAATGCACTAATCTCTACAGGTTCAGCAGCTTTCGTACGCAACAAGAACGTTTTTATTACCTTGCTATTATCATTATCCTTTGCATACAACAAGGCAAAAGCTAATTGGTAAGCATTTTCTAAGATGGGGTGATTGGCCTTTAATTCATCAAAAATGTCTTTGATGTGCTTCTCTTCGCCTTCAAAACAGCGGCGTTGTAAAACCGTTGGCGCTTCGTAATCCACAAATTGATCGGCAATACTTTGCAACATCGTTTGAATTGCCTTAAATCGTGGCAAGACTTCAGACAGTTTCAAACTAAACTTCCCACTGCGTTCTATAGAAATGCTAATCGAATCATCAAAGCCAATATCATTGAGTTTAAAGAGCTCTCCTTCTAGATTTTCTATATAAATTTTGGAACGCACCTTAGAGTGATCGGCTTCTTTATTTCTGAATATTTGCAAAGTCTGGTGTTCAAACGAATCTTTATTGTACGTTTGTCCTTCCTTCAGAACAATTTTATCAATCTTACTGAAGACCTGTTCTTGTACATCAGCATTGCCACTTTCTACGATTAAGGCAGAAAGCAACTCTGGTGAAACCTCTTTCGATTTCGAAATCGCATTGAACAATTGGCTTCCTCTGAGCAAGCCTTTATTTCGATAATCTGGGTTGTATATTTTTGCTGGTAATAACTTATAGGTATCTCCGAAGATGGCATTAATTTTCTCCGCCAAACCTTGTTGTCCTTTTTCTACGGCATAAGGAATGTTTCGGGCTCGTTTGCCAACTTCGCATTCTCTAGAATTTTCTTGGCTCTCTGTTAGATACAAAAACGTAAATAAATCTTCCTTCGTTGTTTCAAAGAAATGGACCAAACTAGCTGCTTCACTTTTTTCTAAGATAGCCACCTCTTTTGCCATTGATTTAGACAAAATACCATTTCTAGTTTTGAACACGCCTTCTGTCAAGAAACCCAACACGTCAGGATGTGGCGTAGATAACTCCGTCAAAGCATTAATAGCGGTTCTTAAAGCGCCATACTTTTCCATTTCAATCATCTGATCGTGAAAGAAAATTTGACCGCTTCCGACAAAGCCCACTGTATTATCTACATAGATGTATTTATTGGTAATCAGCAACTTGGGCGATTTTGCCAAGCTCGCATATTTTAACACCCCTTGATAAAAGGATTTAATATTAGCAGCCACACTGCTATGCATCGTAATCGTCTTCCATTCTACAATAAGAATGTTATTATAAATATCTGTTTCTTTTGCCAAATAATTTTGCAACAACACATCGTCCTCATGGACATCAATTCGATAATCGTCCAACCAACTTTCAACAGATTTGGTTGATGCAATCAATTTAGAAAGCAGCATTCGCTCTCCTTTTTGGTTGCAAAATAACTCTACTCGTGCCAAATCTTTGGCAGAAAGTACGCCCGCCAATAAAATAAAGAACGCCTTTTTTTCTTCTGGCCCTAAATCAGCGGTTTTACAATTTTCAATTAAATCATTCAAACCCATTTTCCATTCCTTGCTAGCAATCGTTGGACTGGTTCTAAATGGATCCGCTTGTAAGAAAGGTAAGATACTAGGATGTGGCAAAGAAAGCTTTAAGACTTTGGATACTGCCGAACGCAAATCCGTATATTCAACCTTTATTTCGGCCAAACAGCGATGATAAAAAACCTCTTTCTCCGTACAAAAGCCCTGTTCTGCCTCTGTGTAAATATAGTTGGCCTCTTCTAATTTAGGCTGGTTAGATTTTCGTTTAAAATAATTGGTCACACTCGTATAGAACTCGACCAACTCTTCTTCGTTTTCTCCATCAATTCCATTGACCAATTCTGACCAAAAAGGAACAATAATATGCCGATAGGTTTCCCAGGCTGTTTTCTTAGAAATATACTGTGCGGCTAATGCTTCCGAATCTTCCTCGCTCGCAATTTTAAAGTTCTCCAACCAAGCTTCTACATTGGCATCGGCTGGTAATAAACCATGCAAAGGAGCAGCTAAACCTTCCTTGTTATTAAACAATTGAACGGCCCGTAATTCGTCTTTTTTGACACCATCCAAACTAATCAAGAAGGCATATAAACTATGCTTTTGCTCGACAGAAAGTGTAGCGTCTTTCGTTCTGGCGGCTATTTTTTCAAACAAAGCATAATCGTTCGTCAGATAATCTAACTGAGATTCAATTTGTTGTAAAATAACCGAGTAATCTAATATATTAAATTCCAAGACCGAGAAACCTAAGCCTTTTATAGAATCTCGAATTGGCAAAATACGTTCGCTCATCAAGAAAATATCTTCTTGGGCTTGCAAATCGTCAATCGCATAAAAGTGAGAGTCGCCTGTTGTGCTTGTAAATTTGAAACACTTAATGTCTCCAAATTTTTCTAAGAATGGTTCGTCAAAATCTACTCGTTTGAGTTCCGTAACAAATGTCTGATAATCCTCTGGCGAAAGTTGTGAGATAAAATTATTCAGAAGCGTCAAATTTGCCTCCATAATTAACTCTTTAATTCCCCAACGTTTCAAGCCTAGTTTTGCATTGTTCGCAGCCGAGCGCAAAATGTCATTTTCTTCTTTAACATCCGTCCAGTACAACCACTCTCTACCAATTCCTAAGCTCATTGGCTCAATTGGCAAGGCCGTTCCTTTTGCGATAATTAAATCTTTTAGATAAAAATTACCTTTATTCGTCGGAATATTCATTTGAATGTATTCCAACAAGGGGTCGTACAAATATTTGTTAATCAATTCTGCATCGTATTCCGTCGAGCGATCCGTTAACAATAAAGCTTTATAAATGTGGCAATACGTTTCTAAATTTTCCTGCTTGTATTTATTCAAGTTCCGCTTTAGCGACTTGGCTATATATTTAAAGGTCTCGATATTGGCTTCTCCCTGATCGTCCAACCGAGTTCTATCCGTAATTTTAGCGAAAGAAGAACTGTGTACAAAATATGCCATCCCGTGCCGCTCGTTCCGCATTGGGAAGAACTGATACAAACTAGGGGCATCTTTTAAGGCGTGCATTTGTTCCAAACTAGCTGGAAAGCCCAAAGAGATTTCAATCGGGCAAGTTGGAAATTCTGGGTCAATGTTTTTAAAATCTTCCGTTCCTGGCAAGATAGAATAGCGTTCAAACTTCGTTTCAAACTTCTCAATAATATCTTCTTGCAAAGCAACCTTTTCTAAGGTCTTTAGATTGTTCATCGCATAACCAATCCCAGAAGTAATGTTAAGCAAGGATTCTTTTAATTTCTCATGCTTTTTAGGTCCAAACTTCAAGAAAAACAAGGAGCCTTGTTCTAAAGAAAACTGTTGTAATAATTCTTTATTTTTATTCAAGAAAGTCACCAAGTCCCCCAATTCATCTGGATTAAACAAGACTTCGTCTTTGTAGTCTAAATTCTTGACCGACTCTTCTGGTGAAGTCGGAAAACAAGCCAATATAATTTTTAACAACCAAGGCGCAATCTCTTCTTCAATCGAATCGTGTAGGCTCAAATCGCCTCCTTTGTAATTGATCAAATCCTCAAATTGCTTATTATTATACCAACTAAATAGCAAAGGACCTGCCATATCTCGCAACAACTCATCGGCTCCGTCCGATTTCCCCATTAGACGATAGGCTAGTTTAAAACCAATTCCATAACGCCCAATTTTGCCGCAGTTTTCTACTTTAGTTTTGTCTGCTTTTGTCCCTTGAAAAGAGTTTAACAAAGCTTTCAAATCTTTTTCTGAAAAGGCACGTCCATTATTTAAAACCATAAAAAAGGTCTCGTCATAAATCACCGCACATTCTGTTGATTGGCTATCCGCTGCATTTTGTAAAAATTCATAAATCGCTTGTTCATCTTGCGCATTCTGCAATTTAGGCGTTAAATCTGCTTTGATATTTCCTACAATACCATTGACCATTTTATAGAAACCACTGTTTTCATTGTGGCCGCTTCCTATAAAGTTTTCATCCCAGTTAGGCATGTCATAACCTTGGGCATTACGCCAATTTGTACGGAATTGTTGGATATTTTTGATTTGCATAGTCAGCTGATATTAAACTTCAGTTTTATAATTTAATACTCCGTTTATTTTTTAGTTT
>CACVAQ010000418.1:10268-16582 GCA_902727865.1 uncultured Aureispira sp.
AAGCACCTAAAATAATCATATTTCAGAAAATACAAGCACGATGCCTTTTAAACTTCTAGTATTTTTTATAATCGGGGCAACATCTTCCAACTAAATTGTTCTAATCCCCACTTGTCTCTGTATATTGGCACCTCCAATGGGTTCAAAACATTTTCCGTATCAAAACACCTATTCTAATGCGTCTTCTACTAAAACGATCCTTCTTATTGCTTCTATGTTATTCGTCGATTCTCCAAGCACAGTTCGCTCCTATTGCAGGGCAACCTGGCAGTACCGCAATTCATAAAGACTCCAGTATTTTATTGGCTTGGGCAACTCAATGTACCGTAGAACGAGGTTTTATGGACATCAGCCAACCCAATTTAGGGAGGGCATCGGCAGGCAATACAAACAGTGCTGTTGGAGCAGCAGGCGATGGTTTTATCCTAAGTTTGGGCGATGGAGGCACCGCAACCCTTCGCTTTGAATATCCAATTCAGAATGGTCTTGGTGCTGATTTTGCTATTTTTGAGAACGCCTTTAGTGCCACTTTTTTAGAAGTTGCTTTTGTAGAAGTAAGCTCTGATGGAATCAATTTTGTGCGCTTTCCTGCTATTTCAAATACCGATACAAACCTACAGGTCAATGCTTTTGGAAGTGTCGATGCAAGCCATTTGTATAATCTTGCAGGTAAATATCGAGCAAACTATGGTACCCCCTTTGACTTAGCAGAGTTACTTGCCGATTCTGCTGTTCTTAATGTAAATGCCGTGACACATGTTCGTTTGGTGGATGCTGTTGGCTCTCTTCAAGACGCTTATGCCAGCCGTGATAGCCGAGGAGTTAAAGTGAACGACCCTTGGAGTACGCCTTTTGCTTCAAGTGGTTTTGATTTAGATGCTGTTGGGGTCATCCATCAAAATACAACCATCGGCATTCATAAAATTCCTACAGCAACATGCTCTATTTATCCCAATCCTGTACAACAAGGAGCAAGTGTATTTATTGAGTTTAAGGAGGCGTATGGAGCAGCTCTTCTGCAAGTTTATAATTTGCAAGGGCAACTCATTTTGGAGCAACAGCACTCTGAGCAACTGCTGACGCTATCGCTGCCCCAAGGTCTTTATTTATTAAAAATACAAACAGAACAACAACATTTTATCCAACAGCTTATTGTTTATTAAGGGATCTTGGGCAAAAATTTAGTCTTTTATAGAGGAATACTTCGTGGAATTAGTTCACTACGTTCATAAGCGCTACGCTTAGTTCGGGTTCTCCACGAAGTAATGATAGAGGAAACGTTGAAATGAATTTAGGATTGGTCTACTTGCCCTACAAGGAAGCCTTTTGTTGAACTTTAAAGCATGTATTTCTATAAAAACTTGCTCAAAATTTTGCTTTATAAAAAAGTTAATCGTAATATTGCAATATAACAATAACACAACAGCAACAACTATGGGCATATCTAAAACAGACGTTTTTACAGAAGATCAAAATTCGATGGCACAAATAGCAAAAGCCTTAGGGCATCCTGCTCGAATCGCAATCATTGAATTTTTATTAGAACATAAAACTTGTATTTGTAAGAACATTGTAGAGGAACTGCCTTTGTCCCAAGCCACTATTTCTCAGCACTTAAAAGAGCTAAAAAACGCCAATTTAATCAAAGGGACGATTGAAGGAAACTCGATTTGTTATTGCCTATCTCCTCAGGCGTTTCAAACGCTTCACAACTATTCACAAAATCTACTAAATTCAATTCAACAAGCAGAAAATGCTTGCTGTCCAAAAATATAAATAAGATGAAATTATCAACACTAAAAAAGCACATTGAGTCTATAGAAAGTATTCATTTTAAACTTCCTACGGGTGATTTAATTCCAAGCCATTACCATGTTACAGAGGTCGGAATGATTCAAAAAGACTTTATTGATTGCGGAGGAACATTGCGATCAGAAAAAGTAGTTAATTTTCAGTTGTGGTATTCCGACGATGTCGATCATAGTTTACAGCCTAAAAAACTACTGCACATTATCCACTTGTCAGAAGAAAAACTAGGCTTAGGTGACTTTGAAATAGAAGTCGAATATCAAGCGGGAACGATTGGTAAATATGGTTTGTCTTTTGATGGAAAACATTTTGTCTTAACCAATAAAATGACTGCTTGTTTGGCTTCCGATCAATGTATTCCTAACATTCAAAAACCCAAAGTAAACCTTAGTGACCTCATTGCCAATCAAAATTCTTGTGCGCCTGATAGTGGTTGTTGCTAAGCTTTTTACAGAAATTTGTATACAAATAAATAATTCTAATGTCTGCTATATTGCCTACTCTTGCCTTGTATTGTCAACAATTAGAGCAAAAATTCAATCAAATTTCTCCTGCTAGAAAGCAAGTGCTTTTGGTTTTGAGTCATTATTTAATGGCTCAGATTAAGGAAGGAAAAACACCCGCTGTTACGGTCATTTGTACACACAATTCTAGGCGAAGTCATTTAGCACAACTTTGGCTAGCCATTGCTGCGGATTATTACCAAACGCCTGAAATTGCAACCTTCTCTGGAGGAACCCAAATTAGCGCATTTAATCCTAGGACAATCGTGGCTTTGCAGGAAATTGGATTAAAGATCACAAGCAAAAACCCTAGTATAGCAAATCCTATTTACGACGTTTCATGGACCGACAAAAGGGCTCCTTACTTGGCTTTTTCCAAACAATATACGCATCCTTCGAATCCTCAAAACGATTTCCTGGCGCTTGTTGTTTGTGCACATGCCGATCTTCATTGCCCAATAATTACAGGAAGTGCTTTAAAATTGGCACTTCCTTACCAAGACCCTAAAGCGTTCGACAATAGCCCTTTGGAGGCTGCTGAATATGCAAAAACTTGTGCTTTAATTGGCTTAGAAATGCTCTTTGTTCTAAAACAATTACAACCTTAATTTTACCCTATGCGCCCTTATTTCGCTGAATTTATAGGCACCTATGCGCTAGTTTTTTGTGGTACGGGAGCGATTGTCATTAATGATATTAGTAATGGTGTTCTTGGGCATCAGGGAATTGCCATCACATTTGGAGCGATTGTCATGGTGATGATTTATGCCTTAGGAAAGGTTTCGGGCGCACATCTGAATCCAGCCGTTTCTATTGCTTTTGCTTTTATCAATAGGTTTAATTCCAAGGATTTAATGCCTTATTGCATCGCTCAACTAGCAGGTGCTTTAGCGGCTAGTTTGACTTTAGCCTTGCTATTTCCAAGCCATTTGACATTGGGAACCACCGTTCCTTCTGGCAGTTGGCAACAATCCTTTGTTTTAGAAATTATGCTCACCTATTTTCTAATGTTAGTAATTCTAATCGTTAGTCAAAACAAAGCCTTGAATCAATTCTCTGGTCTTGCTATTGGAGGGACAGTCTTATTAGAAGCTTTCTTTGCAGGACCAATTACAGGAGCATCCATGAACCCTGCTCGCTCTATTGGCCCTGCCCTAGTTTCTGGCAATACAAATCTACTTTGGATTTATATTCTTGCGCCCATTATCGGGGCTTTGTTCGCAATCGGCACTTGGCATTTATATGCTAAATGCCTTCGCTTTTATAGGCTAGATCATAAGGATTTATCAAAACAAGATTCATTTTAGATTAAGTAACTAACATGGACACAAGTACGTTATTGGGGCTTGTTTTATTCGCTCTGTGCCGTATATTTAGTCTCAATATCACCACAAAGCTTAACGATTTCTTTTAATTGAGGAGCAAGCCTATTGTAGTTAGCGTCCGCAAAAGAAATATCAGCTCCTCTACTAAATTCAATTCCATTTTCTGTGTTTTTAACAACAATTTCAAAGGTAAAAGAATCTGTAAAGGTTTTATCTTTGGATGCTTCGATGATTGCTACACTTTCTTTTTCTGGCACCTTAGTTACATTGTATCTAGCGCCTAAATATAGTTGGGCAAAACGACTACCGACCTCTATACCAGCACTTCCTTCTGCTTCTTTTATGATATAGGCCCCTTCTTTAGTGATAGATATAGAACTTTCTTTGTTGTATCTATACGTAAGAGCAAAGTCTATTTTAACAGTTGCTTCTTTATTCTTTTTAATTTTAATCGAAGGAATTTCTTCTAGAAGGGTTTCATCCAAAACTAAGATACTTCCATTCCCTTTTTCAACAGCTATATTTTTATGCAAACTAAACGTACAAGTCCCATTCGAATCTTTCTCTAAATTTGCTTTAAGCATTAACCTTCCTCCATAATCACAGCCATTATAGTAGTTGTTATAAAAGTCTTTAAGAACAAGCTTAACCGTTTCTGAGGCTGCTTTATATTTTGGTTTTTTATCTATTTTTTTAGATTTATTAATCTCAATCAACTCTTTCAAAATAAGAGAAAGGCTATTGTAAGTCAAGGTCATATCATTATCAAAATTGAAGTCGTTGTTGATGGTAAGGCCTCCCATGTCGATTTTAAGCTCTTTGACCAATGCTTCTAAATTGAATTTGATGTCGTTTTTTAAAACCAATTTAAGTTGAGCGTTAATATTCGTTTTGACGTCTTTTTTGACACCTTGAGCTTCTGCGTCTTTCAGCCAGCCATGCAATCCAGAAGGAAATTCGAGTTTTCTAATTTCCTCAATTTCTAATGCTTTATAATCAAAAAGAGTATTGTCTATATTATAATCTCTTGCAAAAGCCTGAATTTGATTACGAGCAGTTGTTGCTGCTTTGTTAAAATTTAAAACTCCTTCTTGTTTTTCTACCTGCACTAATTCAGCTTTGATCGCCTCCAAAAAATCGTTTCGGATTTGATCAGGAATCCCCGTATGACTAACTAAATTAGAGCTTAATTTTAAGGATACAGGATCAATTTTTAAGTGTTCACTAGCATTTGTACTATCTAAAGAAGTTCGCTCCGATTGGCGCCAGTTTTCTAAAATAGTTTGATACTCTTTTACTTTAGGATTGCGCTCTTTACTAGAGACTTGGTAATCAAGAATCCATCCCGAAATATTGGTAGGAAATTTTATTGCCTCAATTTTCTCTAAGGTTAAATCTTGGTAATTTTCTTTTTTGTGTAAGTTTTGAGTATGAAACGTGGTGACTTCACCGATAGCAATATTCTTTAAATTCTTAACAGATTGCTTTCTGGAACCTAACTTTTTAGCATTTGTTAGAATTGATTGTAATAAATTCGATTGTAGCTCTATTGGAAGGTTATGAATCTTCATACTAGGGGCAACGATACTTATCATCGTCATATCTACATAAATGGTATCATCGCCAGATTCATAACTGAGGTTCGCAACTTCTCTATCGACCCAAGTATTTAATACGTTTCGATAAGCCTCTGCTTTCGCTTTGTCTGCCTCTGCTTTCGCTTTGTCTGCCTCTGCTTTCGCATTTGTATTCTCAGGCAAGTTTGGGTCCTTGGGATCTTTGCTGTCATCTATTGCTGTTTGGAATAAAGCGATTTGGGGTAAGGAACCATCAATTCTAGTCTCTTCATACTTGCTATAAATTTTCTTATGAGCAGCTTTTCGATAATGGGATGTAAGTTTTTTAATATTTTGGGTAAGCATCCAAGTCTCACTCGTATTTTGAATTAAAGCGTCAAAAACAATTGCTCCAGTAGAAGGGTTTGGGATTTTCGCTACAATATTTTTCCATTCTTCATACAAAGCCGTATTTAAAGGTAGGACACTTAAATTAGAACCAATAGAAGTACTAAATTTGTTGGGGTCAAGCACCACTTCTGCGTACTTCGTTTGTATAGTCTTTAATTCTTTTAAAAATGCCGTTCTCCATTGAAGTACTGCTTCAATAAAAGCAGGTTGTGATATATCTTCGTCAAGTGGCTCTGTTTCATTTTCCGATTCTTGTTTTGAAGAAAAAGCATCTGCTTTAATTTCGGGAAGGTATTTCTTAATAAACGCAAGCGTTGCTTGGTATTCCTTTTGTTCTTCCTTAGAAAGCAAGGTTTTTAGGTCAACATGATGCTCTTTGCAATGCTTTTGAATGCTTTTAATTTTTTGAACAAGACTTTTAGTAGTGTCTATTAATTCTTGGTTGGGCACGTTTTCTAGGTTTGTTTTAGGAGATAGTGTTAAAAATAAAAGTAAGACAAGTAAACTATTCCAATAATGTAAGTTAGGCATTTGGTTGATTTAGGTAGATAGATAACTTGTGTTCTTGAGCTTGATTGTTATTACATTACTTCGTGGAGAAATTATATTAGTTTGATTATCAATAAGATAGCTTTGAATTATTAGTTTAACTAAATTATTGATAATCAAACTAATATGAAATGGTTTTTATGTTTTTTGGTAAAAAAACT
>CACVAQ010000419.1 GCA_902727865.1 uncultured Aureispira sp.
TGTTATAGGCTTACCCGAAATTAATACCAGTTATACTCGAAAACCTTTTGATACGATTCGTTTGGAATATATAGATGCGTATAGTGGCGGCTATGGTCCTCCAGTTTTGATTAGCCGAACGCAAACATTTCAGCCTGTAAAAACAATTAAGGAAGCTGTTTATGACAAGCTTTCAAAAGCTAATAAAGTAAAAGTGACTAGTTTGTTTTTATTGGATGATTTTAAAAAAATCAAAAAGAAAGAGACTTTATTTTTAAGTTGTCAGGGTGTTTTTGGTTATCCAAGGCAAAGCCAAGCCTATATGGATAACTTTGTTTCTGCTTTGAATGTTGACTTATCCTTATTGTCTGTTGATAGGAGTGACCTTGTGGCAGATAAAAGTTGGTACAAAGCGTGGCTTAAAAATGCTCCAAAAGCTTATTGGGACCCAAGAATGAGCGGGCATTATCACGAGCAACATCAGAGTTTTGAATATTTTTTAGAAAAGTATAAACCCGATTAGTCTACACAACGATTTTTGACTTGAAAGACATTAAATAGCTGCTTTAGTCCTAGAAGTAGTAGAAGACAGACTTTAATTAGTTCTGTCTTTTTTTGTGCATAGAAGTAGCCTAAAGTAAGTGTAAATTAGAGCGGTTAATTTTTTTTTATTTAATAGAGGTCTTTGGAACTATTGTTCGATAGACTTAGTTTAGATAATAAGCAAAGTTAATTTTAACAAGCAAATATTCACCCCAATAATTCTATAAATATGTCGAACAATCGTGAACGTGACTTGGTCTTAGCACCCAATGAGTACGCTTTTATTTCTGATCAAACCAAAGGAAATGTCATTACTTATGTTGGTCCTTACAAAACAAGTATGGCGAATACCGATCAACCAGTCTATTTTAACCAACAAAAAAAGACCTTTGATTCTTGTTCTCTAGAGGATGCTATCAAAACATTTGCAACAGCACCTGAAGGTTGGTATATCGTGCTAAAAAACCCCTCTGTAAACGGCAAACAACCGCAAGTGGGAACGTCTAATACGTCTTCTGATTTACAAATTGGACGAAAAGTTAATTTACCTGGTCCTTGTTTTTTCTCCCTTTGGCCAGGACAAATGGGACACATCACCGAAGGGCATCACCTGCGTTCGAATGAATATCTGATTGTACGGGTTTACGAAGAGGAACAAGCACGGACGAACTGGGATAATGCGGTGATGACTCCCCAAAATTCTAATCCTGAGAATATTGAGGAAGAAGAGGGCTCTGGCGAAATTAATGCAGAAGAATTATCAATGGGGCAACTGTTGGTCATTCGAGGGAATAATGTCTCTTTTTATATTCCACCAACAGGGGTGGAGGTTCTGAAAGATAAGAAAGGGCATTATGTTCGCAAAGCGGTTACTTTGGAGCGTTTGGAATATTGTATGTTGTTGGATGAAGATGGGAATAAACGTTATGTAAAAGGTCCTGCGGTGGTCTTCCCTCAACCGACAGAACGCTTTGTCGAAAAGCAAGGTTTTCGCAAGTTTAAGGCAATTGAGTTGAATGAGAACAGCGGTATTTATGTCAAAGTGATTGCCCCTTACACAGAGGGCGAACAGAGCTATAAAGTAGGAGATGAGTTGTTTATTACAGGAAAAGATCAAATGATTTATTATCCTGGTCCAGAGCATGCGTTGGTCAAATATGGGGAACAAGAGATTTACCATGCGGTCGCTATTCCACATGGCGAAGGGCGTTATTTTTTGAATCGAAACACTGGAAAAATTGGCTTGGAAAAAGGACCTTGTATGTTTTTGCCAGATCCAAGAGAAGCGGTTATTGTGCGTCGAATTTTGACCCCAAAGCAAACCAAATTGTGGTTTCCAGGCAACGAAGAGGCTTTGGTTTATAATAATAGGCTCAAAGAAATTTCGGAACGTCAGCAAGAAAAATTATTAAAAAATAAAAAAGCGCAAAAGAGTAAAATGCCGCCGATTCAACAGCAACAGGCTTTGATTGATATGGACTTGTCGGCAGCCGAAGAAACGGCTATTGGGGGCATTGTTGGTAATACGTTTGATCGAAAAGAGGACATGACCAAACCTAGAGTGCTGACCTTGAACAATAAGTATGAAGGTGCGGTAACGATTGATCTCTGGACGGGCTATGCCGTTTTGGTGACTAGTAAGTCTGGGGAGCGCAAGGTGATTGCTGGCCCGCAAACGTATTTGTTGGAGTATGATGAAATGTTGCAGGGGGTCGAATTATCAACTGGAACGCCCAAAACAGATGATAGAACCTTGAGAACGGTTTATTTGCGGGTTTTGAACAACAAAGTGTCGGATGTGATCCGAGCGGAGACGAAAGATTTTTGCGATATTGATATTTCTGTTTCTTATCGTGTTAATTTTGTAGGGGAGAAGAACAAGTGGTTTAATGTAGAAAATTATGTCAAGTTCTTGACGGATCATTTGCGTTCGGTGTTGCGAAATTCTCTGAAACAATATTCGGTCTCTGATTTTTATGCCAATGGTATTTCTATTGTACGGGATTTGATTTTGGGCGAACGTGGCGAGGATGGCAAACGCAAAGGTTGGTTGTTCGAAGAAAATGGGATGCACATTTACGAAGTGGAGGTCTTGGGACTTAAGATTTTGGACAAGGATATTGAAGGCTTATTGTTTAAAACGAAGCACAATGAAATTCGTAAAAATATTGAGTTGTCAAATCGCCAAAAAGATTTGGTCTTTACGAAAGAAGTCGAAAGCTTGAACCAGGAAATGGCGGCTACTAAATCGGAAACGCATCAGGTTGGTTTGGAGTTGGAGAAGGTAGCGCTGAACAAAGAAATGGAAGTCGAGTTGACTCGAATCAATAGTGCTTATCAAACGCAAAAAGAGCAATTAGAAGCGAGCTTAAAAGCGCAACAGCAGGAATTGGAAATTAACCGCTTGAAGTTGGCGCAAGAGAAGGAAAACCAGGCCTTACAATTGGAAACTGCGCAGTTGTTGTTGGAACAACGCTTGCAAGAGTTGCAATCGGATGTCGATGCTGTGGTTCAAAAAGCGGGGGCTATTTCTCCTGATTTGATTGCGGCTTTACAGGCTTTTGGGGATAAGGCTTTGGCAGAAAAAATGGCGGAAACAATGGCGCCTCTGTCTATTATTGGTGGTAAGAGTGTCGTAGATGTTTTTGCTAATTTGGTGAAGGGAACTAAGTTGGAAAAGGTGTTGAATCTTGCGGCTGAAAAGGATGCGGATGTAATCTTGGAGTAGTTTTATGTTACGT
>CACVAQ010000420.1 GCA_902727865.1 uncultured Aureispira sp.
TTGAAAGCACAAGGAACAAGTATTACAGAAAAGGAATTTGTCAAGAGTTGGATTCGGGATTATATTCGATTGGATACTTGTTCTTCTAGTAAGTTTCGAGGAAACAAAGCGAAGTATTGCAGTATGAATTGTTTGGATAATATATTAGCTCGTAAGGGCAACAAAGCTATTTTTGATTTAAAAGCAACAAAATTAACAGACTTGAGAACATTTTTAAGTTTGTTCAAAAAATAAAAAGTTATACCGCATAGTTTGTTGAGAAGTCATTTGAAATGAATTTTTATTCATTTCAAATAAGACGTTTTTTTGCTTTTTAGTATAAAAACAAAAAATCCAACAAACTATTAATAAAAAGATCATGAACATAGAAATTACCATAAAAGAAAACGTTTGTAAAGCCATTGAAACGCTTTATGATAAAAAAATAGAACCGAAACAAGTTCAAATTAAGCAAATTCCAAAACACTTGGAAGGCGATTATAGTGTGATTACTTTTCCCTTTGCGAAACTGATTGGCAAGAAACCGAATGAGATTGCGGCAGCATTGGCAACTCAATTGATGGAACAAAGCAAAGTGATTGCGAATGCAATGTCCGCAGGGCCTGGATTTTGTAATTTAAGTATTGGAGATGCTTACTGGACCGACTTTGTAAAAGAAGTCTTAACGGTAGACGCTTATGGGCAACATCCGAGCAAGAACGAAACGGTTTTGGTGGAATATTCTTCGCCAAACACCAACAAGCCTTTGCATTTGGGACACATCAGAAATAACTTATTGGGTTATGCAACGGCTGAAATTCTAAAAGCAGCAGGTTATGACGTGAAGAAAGTTCAAATTATCAACGATAGAGGCGTGCATATTTGTAAGTCGATGTTGGCTTGGCAAAAGTGGGGAAATGGCGAAACGCCTGAATCGACTGGTAAGAAAGGCGATCATCTAGTGGGGCATTATTATGTGGAGTTTGAAAAGCATTTTCAGGTAGAATATAAGGCTTGGCAAACAACGGATGCAGCTAAAGAAGAGTTGGGCAAATGGTTGGCTAATGAAAAAAAACTTGCCAAGGTCATCAAAGTATTGACTAAAAAAGGAAAAGATACAGATGCTCCTGCTTTAGCAAGTCATTTTTTCAAAGATGTTTATAAGAATAAATATTTTAATGGCTATAGTGTGTTGGGCAAATCGGCTAAAGAAATGCTTCAAAAATGGGAAGCTAATGATACCGATGTCAAAGCATTGTGGAACAAAATGAATGGCTGGGTTTACGAAGGTTTTGAAAAGACTTACAAAACCTTGGGCGTTGATTTTGATAAACTATACTACGAATCACAGACTTATTTATCTGGAAAGCAATTGGTTTTAGATGAATTGGAGTCGGAAAAAAGTATCTTCTTCAAGAAAGACGATGGTTCTACTTGGATTGATTTGACGGATGCGAAGTTGGATGAAAAAGTCGTGTTGAGAAGCGACGGAACGTCGATGTACATCACGCAAGATTTAGGAACGGCTGCCTTGAGATTTAAAGATTTTAAGATGCAAAAGATGGTTTATGTCGTTGGAAACGAGCAAGATTATCACTTTAAGGTCTTGTTTGAAACGCTGAAACGTTTGGGGCATAGTTTTGCGGATAATTGTCATCACTTGTCTTATGGAATGGTGAACTTGACGACGGGTAGAATGAAATCTAGAGAAGGAACGGTTGTCGATGCGGATCATTTGATGGCGGATGTGATTGCGAATGTAAAAGCAGAATCGGAGAGTAGAGAAAAGTTGGCGGAATTGAGTGAGGCGGAAAAAGTGAAAATTTGGGAAGCTGTTGCTTTAGGAGCCTTGAAGTTTTATATCTTAAAGGTAGAGCCTAAAAAATCTATGATTTTTGATCCTAAGCAGTCGATTGATTTGCAAGGACAAACAGGGCCTTATATTCAGAACGCACACGTAAGAACGCAGTCGGTTCAGAGAATGGTGGTGGAGAAAGGAATTGAATTGGTTTCTTATGAAAATTATGAATTGAGTGAGGTAGAGCGGGACATTCTGGTCTTGGTGCATGAGTTGCCAAGTACGATTGAGAAAGCGGCTCAGAATTATAATCCGGGTGATATTGCGAATTATTTGTATGATTTGGCGAAAGAATTTCACAAGTTCTGGGGGAATACAACGATTCTAGATGCCGAAAATCAAGCGGCAACTTCTTTCCGTTTGGATATGAGTAAGGCGGTGGCAGTGGCTTTGAAAGCTGCGGGTAAGTTGATCGGTATGCACATGCCTGATAGAATGTAGGCCTTGATTGTCCATTTTTTTGAGACTACAATTTTATTTGGACATGGTGTCGTACTGAAATGCGATTATAAGAAAAGCAGTTAGTAATCAATTTATTAACTGCTTTTCATTGTTAGAGTTTGACTTTATAAGATTTGAAATGGGCTACAATTGGGATTGAGTTATTTGTTAAGAAACCCACATACATTTCTTCTGATTTCTTTCTCAGCATTAATCAAACTAGTTTTTTTTCCTCCAAAATTAGCGATTCTTAGCGTATCTGATTTCTGTACACGAAATAGCTCTAAATTATATTTTATAGAATCTGATTTTATAGGATAAATTGTTACTTGTAAAAACTTGGTGTTTTCTTCTTTTTCTGAGACAGGAATTTGCCATACCTGATCGAACCTTAGGTTCTTTTCAGTACAATCTGATGGCGGAATAAAACCTTCGTCCCCACAACAACTAAAGGATAAAAAAGGCTTAGAATCTAGAAGCGTATGGTTATTCAATTTAATATAAATCCCTTTGTTGTTTGGCGCATTATTACAAGCTAAAAAACAGCAAGAAAGGATTAATAAAAGGATCGGTAGAGTTTTCATTATATTATGTTTATTGTGCCTACATGTTTAGAACCACTTCTTCTAGTTTTTAGGTAATTATAAATATCAGTCCATTGCTTTTTGTCAACATCTTGACCTCCTGTGCTTGCCTCTCCAACGGTTACACAGCCTGCACTAACATTTCCAACATGGAAGTATCTACTACTACCTTCAGCACCAATACGATACCAAACCGTTGCATAGTTAGATAGCCCTAAATATGGATTGCCATAAGTATGCACACCATCTGGTAACCATAAGTTGTAGCTTCCTTTAGAAATTGGGTTGTTAATATCGGTGGCTGTATGTATCCAAGCGGAGTTACCATATTTTAATCGATTGTTATCTAAATCAAATGTAACAACCCCAGGACCTTGATATACAGTAGCAGCAAACCTTGATTTGCTAGCTGAAATTGCAGATACAGAAGCCTCTATGTTTTCATTAGGCCAATCTAAGATAGTAAAGGTTTCTCTTGTTTTATCAGAGTTATATCCATGGTATGTTACTCTTGTATATTTGGAAATTGTAATTCTTTGACCATCATCTGTCATTACATCTAACCATCCTTTTGGATCTGTTTCTATTAAACCTTTTTGAGCACTTGATGGTTCATTTTGAAGTGCTTCTGTCCTCGACATTGAGGCTAACATCATTTCTATTCTCTCCAAAGTAGCTTTAATATTAGCTTGTTCTGTTATTTCTTCATTACTGAGTGTGCTAGTTTCATACCTAGCGAGATATGAAATTAATTTCTCTTTGAAGAGTAGTAGTTGATTTTTTATTATATCATCCATGATGGTAGTTTTATTGTAAGTGCTATTTTTTTACTATGTAAAGCACTTTTTTTATGCAAATAAATAATTGCAAGGTTAAAGGACTGCATTAGTTTAATACTTGACTCTAAATTGCTTTTTTTTTGTTAAAAAAATACTAAAAACCTCTTTTTGTGCATACTAAAACGAGGAAAGTATAGTTTAGTTAAATAGGGGCGTTTAACTTATGAAACGACTCTTTGTAAAGGAGCTGCTCGAATGCTCCTTATTATTAATAGAAAAACAAAACATATAAGACAAGCTATACATTGAATTAGTGGTTTACAAGGGTTTTAATCAAATTGAAACGGCTATAGATTCCAAAACAAGTTTAATAAAGGCTCTAATTTATTAGGGTGAATTAAGGATTAATCATTCAATGTATGCAATTACTTAAGATTGTTTTTGTTGCCGTATTGGTAACTATTACACAACATTTGTTTGCACAAGAAAGGGGCGTATTGGCTTGCGAAACAGCAACTAGACCTGATTTTTTGTCGCCACCAACTTCCAATATTGAAACGTATTATAAGCAACTAATTGCTGAGAAGGGCCGCAATGAGCGGTATCGTGCCAGTGACTTGGCTTTGCAGAAGTATGGTTGTGAGCAAGAAGAATATAGTGCAAAACTATATACCTTATTAGCCGAAGAAGCTTTTTTGACACAACATTACGAAGAAGCTAAATTGTATTATGATAAGGTTTTGGCAACAGAGTTTGTCGAGGACTATTTTGCACAGGGATTGATTGCGGACAAGGCAAAACTAACGGCTTTGGTTGGACTTAGAAATATAGCGATGGAAGAAGAGGCCTTTGAAACGGCTTTGGTTTTTCATCAACGTTATGTCGATTCTTTGCAAAAGGACTGGAAGGCAATTGCTGTTCAAAATAAATTGCAACACGATAAAATTTTCGCTAGGTGTTATCAGTCTTTGGGGCAGTCGGAAGAAGCGATTCGTTATTTGATGCCGTATGCTTTTGGGGCGATTGCTGGAACCTATGGAACGATTGATAAAGGAGCGATTGATCATCTAACAGAACTGTTGCGAACGAAGTATTCTAAAAAGGTCTACAGGCAATTTTTGAATAACATTGCGACTCAAATTTATGCTCAAGAACAAGATGGAACGGTGTTGTTTTTTCTTCAAGTATTGGACAATAAAATTCATTTTCAAAATGATTCTGCAAATTACAAGTATCGAGTAGCAAAAGACCCTTCTTTGATGCTCGAAGGGATCGCTCATTATCAAAAAAAATTACTAAATTCTTATTTTTATCAAAGTTTGTGTCGGTAAGAAAAATGACCTTATTGTCATTTTGTCATACTGTTGTTGTCTTTAGTAGACTTTTTGTCATGTTAATTTGTTGTTTTTATCGCTTTTTGTCAGCTTTTACCCCTTTTTTTCAATTGGTATTGGATTTGACTAATAAAAAGCAACAACAGGACAAAAAATAGTTTAACAATATAACCATTGATCTTCTATCCTAAAAAGATAAAATTTAAGAAGAAGATTAACATTAAAACCACACAGAAATTATGAGATTAGTAACAAGAAATTTGAACAGACCAAGCGACAATTCTTTCCCAACATTATGGAATGATTTATTTGCAGATGACTTTTTTGTTAAGCAAGTAACAAACGATAGAAATACTTGTAAAACAAAGGCAAAAAAATTGGACAACAAAACAACAATGCCCGCTGTAAATATTAAGGACCGAGAGAAACATTATTTTATTGAAGTATCTGCTCCTGGGTTTAAGAAATCAGACTTTTTGGTAGAAATGGAAAACAGTACCTTGACCATTTCTGCAAAAAGAGTAGAAAAAAACGAAAAGTTAGAAGAAGGGGCAAAAACAGAAAAAGAAAGATATACACATCGGGAATTTGAAACGACTTCGTTTAAAAGAACGTTCACTGTGCCAGAGAAAACAGTATGTGTAGAAAAAATTGAGGCAAGTTATGAAGCAGGAATTTTGGTTGTTTCAATTCCTAAGAAGGAAGCGGAGGAGAGAAAGTTGAACATTAATGTTTTATAATAGAATAGGTGTTATAGTGTATTTAGTATAGTGTATTTAGTTTTGCAGCAAGCGTTGTTTATTGAGGAGTGGGCAACGCTTGTTTTTATTCCCCTAAAAGACCATGAAAATGAATTGCCACAATCCCAATAATCCTAGTAATGATAGATTTCAAGTCGTTTCGGTCGTGTTCCGAAAGGACAGCTCTTCCACTATAGAAGATATTGCTGGAGTCGGAAAGGCCCGCCCTAATTTAGAAGCTGTAGATTTTATACCCAAAGCATTTCATCGAGGTTTAAAAAAGGTTAAACAAAACTAGTTTTTTTTTGAAAAAGGTTAAACAAAACTAAAGTTTGAATGTTATAAAATCAGAAACAACGCAATTATAATAGTAGCAGAATTCAAAATACAAGCTACTTCTAAAATAGGAAGGTATCTTTACGGCAGATGCGAAAATTAGCTCTAAAAGGCGCTATAGGTCACGTAAAAACAACCCAAAGAAAAAAATAGGCTATCTTGATATATTCGAGATGGCTTTTTTTGTGCACCTTAGTAAGACTTCTGCATCTTGTTGTTTGCATAATTAGGCTGTAAGTAGTACTTACTTAAATTCAAATTTATTGAAGAAAGAAGCGATTGGCAAAAATAAAGACTTGTTACCGCTTGTTAAGTTAAATTTGCCTTAAATATTAGGCTTAAACGGAGTGCTGAATAAGTTTTTTGTAAAGAGGTGAACTATTTTTTTTAGTATAAAAAAAAGACAAAAATACTTGTGTTCTGAGAAGGTAAAAAAGTGTGCCTATCGAATTTTTAACCCAAATAATAGATAGGAGTTATAAAGAAATAAAATACGCCTAAGTACTTGATAAAGTGGGGCTATACCTGATTTTTTGCTGCACACAAAGACGCATATTTGTCAAGCGCATAAAAAAGAATTCCAAGAAAAAAAGCAGCTACTTTGATTTATTCGAGCTTGCTTTTTTTTTGTAAATTCTTTTGAAATGAAAATAATAGAGATGTGTAAAGCTCTTAAATGTAAGTTAATAAAAAGAAGTGAAACAATTTTAATATAAAAAACTTAGTTTTAATAGCAGAAAAGTTTAAAACAATGAACCTATTATTTTGTAAATGAAAAACAAAAAAGATGAAAAAGAATCCCCAAAACAGAGTAGGCATAGATGATATGGCACTCTACATTCCCCAGTTGTATTTGTCTATAGAAGTATTGGCAAAAGAGAGAGGCATTCCTTTTGAAAAATTAAGTAAAGGACTTGGATTAGACAAAATTGCTATTCCAGATGCACATGAAGACGCTGCGACCATGGCTGCTAATGCAGCGGCCGAAATTATTGAACGAAACCAGTTGAACCCTAAAGATATTGGTCGAATTTATTTGGGAACCGAATCGGCACTTGATGGCGCAAAACCGACGGCAACCTATGTTCTAGAAATGCTCCGAAGAAAATATAAAAAACAGTATGGAGTAGATTGTTTTCAAAATTGTGATGTAGTAGATTTGACCTTTGCCTGTGTCGGAGGAGTTGATGCATTGCAGAATACTTTGGATTGGGTGAGAGGAAATCCAGATAGAATTGGTATTGTGATTGCTTCCGATATTGCCAAGTATGAACTGGCATCTACAGGAGAATATACGCAAGGGGCAGGAGCAATTGCTATGCTAATTAAGCAAAACCCTCGTTTGCTTGTTATTGAAGATACAATCGGCGTAGCGACACAGGGCGTACATGATTTTTTTAAGCCCAAACGTTCTTTTAGTAAAGAGGCTTTGATTGAAGAAATTCTCCAATTGGCAGACATAAAGGACATCTCTGCTACCGATATATTAGCAAAATTACCCGACTCCTTAGAGATTCATAGCATTTTAGGAGAGAACGATCAGAGTTTGTATCTTCATAAGGATACGCCTATTTTTGATGGACCTTATTCCAATCAAACCTACCAAAATAGAATCCGAGAAGCGCTACTAGATTTTAGAAAAAAACGGGTGGCTATTAACGAATTGACAGAAGAAGAATCAATCCTTAAACATTGGTCTCGGATGATTTTTCACTTACCCTATGCTGCACACGGCCGACGGATTGCTTCTGAAATATTTATGGATGATCTGAAACTGAGTGGCGACTGGGCTGCTTTTGCACAAGAAAATGAACTATTGATGCCTCAAAAAGAAGCTTTTGAGCAGCAGGACGCCTATGAAAAGGCCTACGGACTTTTTCTTAGAAGCATTACCAAAACAGGACTTTATAAAGCGTTTGTAAAAGAAAAGCTTTATCAAGCAGAAGCAACCTCCGCACAAGTTGGGAATATGTATGCTTGCTCTATTTTTTTGGCCCTGATGGGAACCTTAGAAGCAGATTATCTAGAAGGGAACGAATTAGGAAATAAGAAGTTGGGCTGTATTGGCTACGGAAGTGGTTCTAAATCTAAGGTTTTTGAAGTAAACGTTCAGCCTGGTTGGAGAGCAGTGGTTGAGCAGTTTAACATACATAAAAAGTTAGCAACTCGCCAGGAGATTGATTATGCGACTTATGAAACACTCCATCGATTGCAACGCTCCAATAGTGTGCAAGCAGCAATTACGGGCTTCAAATTGGACCGTGTTTCTGACGAGCCGTTGCGTAAAGGGGCTCGATATTACAGTTGGAGAACGGGGGAGCAGGACTAAAAAAACATCTAGTTTATCGTCTTCTAAAACAAATAAGCAATTTATTTTTGCTTATTTGTTTTTTTTTGCCTCTATACAGACTATTCGTCACCCTGTTTATTTGAATGCGTCTGATTTCGAAACATTTCCATAGAAATTAATAGAATTATTAAATTTAAAATACCCGTATTGGAATTAAAATCCCTTGAACAACGAAACGATAAATTAAATTAATGGTTTGTTACCGCTTGTTAAGTTAAAGAAATCTTAAATGTTAGTCTTAAAATGAACAATAATTGCGATTTGTATAAAATTTTTTAAAGAAATATTTTGAGGCGACACAATTTGTAAAAACAGCTGTTTTGGGGGAGCGTACAGAAGCCCAAATGTTCGGTTTAGGATAAGTAGAAATTAGTAATTCTTAAAAGAGTAAATGTCTTGTAAGTTATTGATAATCTGTATTTAAGTGTAGTTTTTTTTAGATATGTATAACGTGAGTATTATCCATCTGATAAGAACATTAGCCAAATTTAATAGGCTACCTTGATTTATTTGTTGTCCTTTTTTTTTTGCAAAAAACAAAAAAAAAAAGCTATAAAATATATAAAAAACCCTTAATATTAAGTTAATAATAGTAGGTGATGCAATTTTTTTAGGTAAAAGAGAGTTTTAGTAGCATAATCCCTGAACGCAACAATTCCCTTTTATTGTTAACAAACAAATAAAAAAAAGATGAAACATAATACCCCAAAAAAAGTAAGTACTGACGACATGGCATTATATATTCCTAGCTTGTGTTTGTCTATAGAGCAATTGGCAAAAGAAAGAGGTATCTCTTTTGAGGAATTAAGTGAACAACTTAGTTTACATGAAGCGGTTATTCCCGATGCACGAAGAGATTCTGCTAGGACGGCTGCCAATGCAACAATGCTTGAAGAAAATCAATTGAACCCTAAAGAAGGCGAGCAGGCTGCCACCGATGTATTAGGGAAATCAGCGAACAGCTTAGCTGCTCTTATAGAAAAGAACGATTATAGCTCGTACTTTAATGAAGAGGTGCCTATTTTTGAGGCACTTTATTGTAGCTAAACCTACTAAAGTGAAATTCAAGTGGCAGTACTAGATTTTATAAAAAAAATAGATGCCCATCTACTTATACAAGAATTAATTGCTTGCTTCAAACTTGACTGTGTTTCTGAAGAAATGCTGTAAAAAGGGAAGTAGGAATTAAAACGAGATAATTTATCATTTAAAAACAAATAAGCGACTTCATATAGTTGCTTATTTGTTTTTTTTTGCGTTTACTTTTTTATTAAGGTTAAATCATGTATCTCCCTCGATGATTTTTCTAGTCTAATGCTTAGATTTTTTTAGCTTTCGCATAAGATATTACACTTTTAAACAACTTCATTAAAAAAAAAACATACATCTTTCCCTAGTGTTCAAACGGAGTCTTTTTTTTCTATGTCTCGTTAATTTCAGCTGGTGATAATCCGGCAGACAATTTTTGCGCTATTAAAGGCGAATGAGTGGCGTTGGAAAATAAAAAACAATTAATTTTTTTAATTAAACAGTTAGTTAAACTTTGACATGATTTTTGCTACTTGAAAGATAGAAAAATTCAATCCATTTATAAAAAAAATACAACTTGGAGTAGCTTTGAAACTCAAGTTTATTTTCCCAAATTGACTCGCAATATATGTATAAAATTGGCGTTAGTAAGGTCGAAATGACCTACTCTAAAGAAGGAGCAGGAATGTTAGGCTACGGCATGCATTTTCACCAGATAGAAGGGGTCGAAACCCCGCAGTATGCCCGTGCATTTGTCATCGAAGATGCACAGAAAAAAGTAGTTTTTGTGAATGCCGATTTTTGCTTTTCTACCAACTATTTAAAAACTAGGATCATTGCACGATTAGCAATAGAAAAACCAGAAATGGGCTATTCGGATGCCAATGTAATGATTACCGCACAACATACACACAGTGCCGCAGGGGGCTACACCCAGCATTTGGCCTATAATTTCACCAATCCTGGTTTCCAAGAAGAAGTCTATCTGCGTTATTCAAATGCTATTTTTGACGCGATTGTTCAAGCAGATCAAAATAAAAAACCAGGCAATATTAGCCACCACAAAGCGATGTTTGACAAAGATGCGGAAATTTGTTTTAATCGCTCTGTCAAGGCGTATAACCAAAACCCAGAAGTTGGGGTTCGGGTGCCTGTGAAAAAACGCCATTTGGCGGCAGATAGAACCATGAAGTTGTTGCGTTTTGATGACGCAGCAGGAAAACCTATCGGGAGTCTAAATTGGTTTGGGGTACATACCACGAGTGTTTCTAACCGTTACCGCAAGGTTTGTTATGATAATAAAGGCTATGCAGCAGATCTATTTGAAAATCATCTGCAAGAAAAATACGAAGATAAAAACATCGTAACCGCTTTTGCACAAGATGCAGCAGGAGATATTAGCCCCAATTTTATATGGGATCGCAAGCATAGAGAGTATAGGGGCAAGCATTTGGATGATTATGAAAGTGCGGCTTATAATGGTAAATTACAAAGCGACAAGGCGCAAGAAATTTTTGATTCTGCGTCTAAGATTGGTAAAAAAATAAAAGGTGAAATTGATTACCTGTTGATGTATGCGGATATGTCTTCTATTGGAATTGAGGAATCTTATACTGGTGGACTAAAGCATGAAACGACGAGTGAAGCTACTTGGGGAATGTCTTTTTTGGAAGGGACAACCGATGGGCAAGGAGCGGCTAAAATTGTTGGGCAAGCGGTCCGTGTTTTCTTGGGCTCTATCCGCCAAGTAGAGGTCTTAGCCGCTCGAATGAGTAAAGATGAAGCTCGCCAGAAAAAAGTGATGGGGTATTATAACGCACATCATCCTAAGGCAATTGTTATCAATCACGCAACAGGAGTCACGGCAGGCGCTTTGCACCCTGAAAAATTAGTCGTTCCTGATTTTGTTGATCCAGCGATTAAGTTTATTAAGTTGGCGAATAAGGTCGGTTACGGCAAAAAAACGCCTTGGATTCCTCAAGTATTACCTTTGCAAATTTTTATCATAGGGAATATGGCGATTGTCGGAGTGCCATCTGAAATCACGACCATAGCGGGCGCTCGATTGCGCAATACAATAGCCGAGGTGCTGGAAGAGCGAGGCGTTTCAGAAGTCTTGTTGTCTCCTTATGCAAATTCGTATGCAGGTTATATTACTACTTATGAAGAGTATCGCCTGCAATTGTATGAAGGAGGACATACCTTATTTGGAAAATGGACTTTGGCGGCTTACCAAATGAAATTTAAACAAATGGCACAAGAGTTATTAAAAGCAACAGAAGATAGAAATAAAGTTTCTTTGCAACCTGAAATTTTTGATATGAAGGATATTTGGACAGGAGTGGACGATTTAGGTATTTTGGCTGCTTTAGATGCGGAGGATACTTTATTGTTGAAATCACCAGAAGAAGAAGAAGAGGAGGAAGAGGAAGGAGGAACTATGTAGGCAATTCAATTCGGCAGGATCTATTTCCTTTCGTCCTGTCCTCGTTCTGGTAACTAATTATTCGTAAGAAGGTGTAAAGTACATGCTATTAATGAAAAAAAGAACCTATTCCTATTACAAAACGGCATTTGAAGGGCAAGAAAAACCCTTTGCTTATGTTGATTTAGATTACTTTGACCAAAACATGAAGGACATTCTGAAACGGGCCAATCATAAAAAGATTCGGATTGCGTCTAAGTCGGTTCGTTGTGTTGCTTTGTTGCGTCGAATATTAGCTTACAACGAGCAATATCAAGGGCTGATGTGTTTTACGGCGACCGAAGCCGTTTGGTTGAGCCAACAAGGTTTTGATGATTTGTTGGTGGCCTATCCTACTTTTCAAGTCAAGCACATTGAAGCCGTTGCGCAAGAAATTCAAAAAGGCAAGAAAATATATTTGATGACCGATAGAGTGGAGCATCTACAACAAATCAATGCCGTAGGGGCAAGCTTGAAGGTGAAAATCCCTATTTGTATGGATTTGGATGTTTCTAGTACGTATCCAGGGCTTCATTTTGGGGTGTATAGATCGAGTCTGTCTACCTTGGAAGCAGTTGAAGGCTATTTAAAGGAACTTTCGAATTATCCTTTTGTCCACTTAAGGGCATTGATGGGCTACGAAGCACAAATTGCTGGCGTGGGGAATGAAATGCCTAACCAGGGTATGAAAAATAAATTAATCCATTTTTTACAAAAACGGTCTATTCGAGAAATTCGTGCTCGTCGAGGGCAGGCGATTCAATTGGTAGAAGCAGCCGTGGGGCCTTTGGATTTTGTGAATGGTGGTGGAACAGGAAGTATTGAAGCAACTGTTGCCGAAGATGGCGTGACCGAAGTGGCCGTCGGTTCTGGTTTTTATACGCCAACCTTGTTTGATCATTACAAACATTTTCAACATTGGCCTGCTGCGGGCTATGCTGTAGAAGTTGTGCGGCAGCCTAAGGCGGATGTGTATACTTGCTTGGGAGGCGGCTATGTTGCTTCTGGTCCTTTGGGGATGGATAAATTGCCAAAGCCTTTTTTGCCCGAAGGTTGTAAATTGTATCCCAACGAAATGGCAGGCGAAGTGCAAACTCCGATTCAGTATACAGGAACAGAGCCCTTGAAGATTGGCGACCCTATATTTTTTAGACACAGCAAGGCTGGAGAGCTTTGCGAGCGTTTTAATACCTTACTTTTGTTAAAAGGTGGAAAGGTCGTCGAACAAAGCCCAACGTATCGTGGGGCAGGAAAATGCTTTTTGTAAAATAGCGCTAAGGGCTACTGGTCCCCTTTGATCTGAGCGTTTCTTTTCTTGCTCGTAGAAGTTTAGCTTGTTATTAAAAAACTAAAAACTCTCTACAGTACACAAACATAGTACGAGATCTTTTGTACTTTTATGAAGGTGTTTAAAAATCTAGAACAAACGAATTGGCTGAAATGATTGATGGACTTATTAAAAGTGTTGGAAAGAAGGGAACTAAATGGTCTAATTGGGCTGGAAATGTAGAATGTGTTGCAGAACATATTTTTTATCCTAGAACAGAACACGAAATTGTCGAAATCGTTCACTTAGCAAACACCGAAAAAAAACGCATCCGTGTTGTTGGAGAAGGGCATTCCTTTTCTGGCTTAGTTGCAACCGATCATTTTATTATTTCTTTGGAATACATGACTGGAATTATCGAAGTCGATAAGCAAAAATTAGTTGCAACGGCTTGGGCAGGAACGTCGATTAATAAAGCCAATACAGCGCTATTTAAGTCTGGTTTGGCAATGATTAATTTAGGCGATATAGATGTTCAAAGTTTGGGCGGCGCAACGGCAACAGGAACGCATGGCACAGGAACTTCTTTTGGCAATGTGAGTACAGAAATTACTGCTTTTACGATCATAACGGCAAAGGGGGAAATTTTGAATTGCTCAAAAGACCAAAACACCGATGTATTTATGGCTGGACGGGTCTCTTTGGGCGCTTTGGGTATTATTACCAAAATGACCTTTAATGTTGTGGAAGCATACAAATTGGAGTACAGCTCTTCCTCCAATGATTTTTACAAGACCTTAGAAACCTTAGAGGATTATAATGAAAAGAATCGAAATTTTGAATTTTATTATTTTCCCCATTCTAATAAATTACAAATCAAAGAATCTAATAGAACCGATAAGCCCGTTAAGAACAATAAAATACTAGCCTATATCAATGATGTGTTTTTAGAAAATACAGTGATGAATATAGTAAGTAGAATTGGAATTACCTTTCCTAGTACGGCAAAAGCCTTGAGTAGATGGATGGCGAAAGCGGTTCCCAAAGGAACAACGATAGATTATAGCCACGAAATTTATGCAACAGTACGGACGGTTTATTTTAAAGAAATGGAGTATAATATTCCTATAGAACATTTTAAAGCTTGTATTCAAGAGTTTAAAGACTTGTTGGAAAAGAGCGAATATTTTGTCTTTTTTCCTGTGGAATGTCGATTTGTAAAGGGAGATGACATCTGGTTGAGCCCTGCTTACGGGCGAGATTCAGCCTATATTGCCATTCATGTGTTTATCAATCAAGAGCATGACCCTTATTTTAAAGATATGGAGGCTTTGTTTATGCGTTATAATGGGCGCCCGCATTGGGGCAAAATGCACACTAGAACAGCGGACACTTTATCGACTACGTATGAAAAATGGGCGGACTTTTTAGCTTTGCGAGCGAAGTTAGACCCCCATAAATTGTTTTTAAATCCGCACTTAGAAGCTGTTTTTGGCTTGCAAGATTAACAAAATTAAGCAAGGGCTCCGCTAAGTACTACGTTTAAGCACCTCTTATCTAGAGCAAGATACGGCACAATTTGGAAATATTTTTTGATACTTAGCGGCTCTATCCGATAAAATTTTGGCTTCTTCTTTCTCAGACATACTAGGCATCATTTTTATCCCGATGTGCAGCTTTTTTAATTTCTTTAGTTCCTGGATACTTTCAGGGATTTCGGTCTCTTCTACATTCAAACTTAGGTTTAATTCCTCCAAATTGGTCAAGTT
This sequence comes from uncultured Aureispira sp., assembly GCA_902727865.1. Lineage (GTDB taxonomy): Bacteria > Bacteroidota > Bacteroidia > Chitinophagales > Saprospiraceae > Aureispira. The sequence goes on from CACVAQ010000420.1 coordinate 14,931, forward strand.
GCCAATAGATGCAGGGATTTTAGTGAAACCGAACTGATTGGTATCTAAAATACGAAGCTTTGTTAAGTGCGTGACTTGTTCTGACATAACATTTTCCCAACTAGAGGTAGGTCTGATATCATCTCCCAAAACCAAAACCTCTAAGTCAGACAAATGCGCTAGGGAATCCCAAAAACCAGTATTCAAAGTAGAATAGCGGTAGGTAAGATGCAACTCTTTTATGCCACAATCTTTCGTTTCTTTAGGCAAGCGATCTAAGAAAACGGCTACATCAAAGACCAATTTGTCTCCATCCATCAAGTCCTTCAACATAGACGTAATATAGTCACTCTCAGCATGTTTAAAAAGATACTCAATGGCTTCTTTATTTTGCTCGTAAGCTCTTTTTGCTAAAGCCAGAGTGTTGGTGTCAATCGGATGTTCTGCGGTTCCTGTGAGGCTTGTAAACCTTGGGAAGTTGGGAAAAAATGAAGTGGTAGAACTATCTGAAAAAATTAAACTAGTTAGTTTTTTTAGTTTAGAAAAACCTTCGGGCATGTCTATCGAATAGCCTCCAGTCACCCAACTTAAGTCTAAGGTTTCCAAATTTGGAATGTCAAAAATAACAGTTGGAAACTGCTTGCCAAACCTACTATAGCCTAAATTTAAATGCTTCAGCTTGGTACATTCTACAATGGTTGCAGGGATTTCTTGCAAATCATTCCTCGAAATATCTAGAAATTCAAGCTCCTTTAGTTTATTGATCGACTTCGGGAGCTTCTTGATTTTATTTTCATGCAAATGCAATGCTTTTAACTTTGATAAGTTCGAAATCCCTTTTGGAAGTGTTTTTATTTGGTTGTCTGTCAGAACTAACTTTTCTAGTGCGGTAAATTGGAGTAATTCTTTTGGAATCTTCGTAATCTGTTTGCCTTCCAACACAAATGCATTCTGTCCTTGGATAAAGCTTTTTAATAAAGTGCTTAAGGCTGGGCTATCTAATTCTGAAACCAAGTACTGCAAGCCTTTTCCATACTTATTGTACAGCGCCAGGGCTAATTTCATAGGATCTAAGGGCGTTCCCTTACAATAATCTTTGATTTTATTTCTAGAAGCATAGCCATCCAAATAGGATTTTCGATCCATGGCCTCATTGATCTCCTCTGAATTTAGTTTTTTTAATAAATCAGCCGCTTTATTTTTGTTTTTAAACTCATTCGACATTTTATAGATGGCAAACAGTTCACTGACCAACTCCATTCCAACATTATTACCACCAATAATTTCAAAGGCAAGGGTCGTGTTCATTTCGTCGCTGCTCAATAATAAATCGGATAAGTTTTGTAGTTCGCTTGGATTGAAGTTTGGCATTTGTAGGGTGTTTTTTATGAAAAGGATGTAACAATTCGACAATAGGTATTTTGTTCGTATGATACGTAAAAACTAGGATGACAATGATCGTAAAATAATTTATTATATGCAACTGTTTCTAACTCCTTGAAAGCAATTTTTTTGATCCGTGCTGAATTAATTAGATGCGCAAATAAGATTAAAAATGACCCTGAACTTCAAGAAGCTTATAAA
>CACVAQ010000421.1 GCA_902727865.1 uncultured Aureispira sp.
ATACATTAAAAATGAAGCATTCATCATTAAAAATTTAGAAAATAGGCTTCTAAAATAAAGTAATCTTGTTTTAAATGTACATTTTAGTTCTGTTTTAGCCCTTGATTCGAATTAGTTATTGTTTAGTAGCATAAGCCTCTAATACTTTTTTCTTTAAGTTATCCATACAACGCTTTTTCTTGACTTTGACAAAACCGTCGGAATAGTCCATGATTTTAGCAATTTCCTTTAAAGGCATTTTTTTGAAATAGAAAGACATTAGTACTTGTCTGCAATCTCCTTTTAGTTGTTGGAGGATTTCACTGATCAATTCATGTTTTCCTTCGATTATTTTTTTCTCTTCAATTTCATCCACATGAACTAATGGGATTAAATTATTAGGATCATCAATTTGAATCGTTCCTTTTGTTTTCTTTCGTTTTTCCAGTTGTTTTAACCACAAGTTTCTACAAACCGCATACAAGTACGTTTTGGGTTGAGCAGTCAATTTAAAATCAGGGGTTTGTAGTTTTTTAATAAAGATTAAAAGCGCCTCTTGAAACAAATCTCTAGCATCGTCTTCCGAACCACTATTACTTAGGATCATATTGGCACAACTCCCATAGGCTATTGCGTACAATTCTTTTATTGCATTACGTTCACCTGCTCGAATTTGTTCTAAAAAAATAGGATTTACCTTCGCCATTGTTATTCTTTTTTTGTTCTACCCAAAACACTTGTTTTGGCATACTATTCCCTACTAATTTAGGAATAACAAAGCTAATCTCTGATTTTCAATCCAATTTTTATTACCTTTTTATAATAAGGTTATCAGTTACAAATCATAAAGAAGCATAAATACTGATTACTATTTTTATGGATTAGGTATTAATTGCCAAATTAATCCTTCTAAATATTTTGTGTTGTACCAAGTGAAGCTCTTCTTTTGGAGCACTCGATAATCGATTCTAAATGAAATACACCATACTACTAATCAGCGTATTACTTGTTTCCAAATTGTATGGGCAAGGAGAAGAGTTGCCTACGGAGCACGTTGCTTATAAGCATTGTAACAAAATCTACGAAGCATTAAAACAAGCGATTGGAGACCAACGATCAACGCTACCAACCTTATTGATTTTAAATCGAAAAAAACGAGTGGCTGCCTATCGAGAAATGGATAATAGCATTATTATAGAAAAAAAAGCCTATGATATTTGCCAAGCGATGGGAACGCAATCGGAGAGCGCTTTGGCCTTTTTAATTGGACATGAATTGACGCATTTTTATCAACAAACAGATTGGAAACGCAATTCAAGAACCAGCCATTTTTTATTAAAACACGAACAACAACAAAAGTATGCTTTAGAAGATGAAGAGGCCGATTCTTATAGTGCTTTTATTGCTTATTTGGCCGATTACGAAACCTTGGAAATTATTCCAGATCTGTTGGAGCAAATTTATGAAGGCTATGGTTTGAATGCTAATCTGGATGGTTATCCAAGTTTGGACGAGCGAAAAAAAGTAGTTGCAATTATTCAACGAAAAGTACGAAAGTACATTCAATTGTATGAAACGGCTAATTATTACATTGCTATTGGATGGAATTTACAAGCCTATAATTGTTATGCTTATTTGTTGAAATACATACGAACCAAAGAAATTTATCATAATATAGGCGTGGTTTCTTTAGCTGCGGCAATCGAACAGCCAGAGCAAGAGGAGTATGCTTTTTTGTATCCTATAGATATTGATTTGACCAATGTTTTTCAACGACCATTTTCTGTACAAGGCAGTCGAAATAAATTATTAAGAGATGCAGAAATTAACTTAAAAAAAGCCTTAAAGCTAGATAAAAAATATTGTTCAGCCTACTTAAATCTTGCTTGTGTCTATGATTTAAAAGGCGATGCAACCAATGCTTTAACAACGCTTAACACAGCGTCTAACCTATCTCCAACAAGCCTTCAGCGTGCAAAAATTGCGATTATAAAGGGGATTGTTTATGCACATCGAAATCAGATTAAAACAGCGAGCCAGTATTTTGACGATGCCAACAAACATTATCAAAATTTGCCCGTATGGTACATTTCTAATGCCAACAAACGAATTTTATCTAGTTCAAAGAGAGAACCAGAACAATACGACATCCTAATAGAAGATCAGATGGACGATATTAATTTTCGGAAGGAGCGTTTGAGGACCGCCAGTTCGGTCGTCCTTGGGAACAGTGGATTTTTAATCTTGGAGGTTGATTTTTTTACTAAAAACCGTTCTTATTTATCTAAGTTTTTTCTTAGGAATGAAACCAATTCAAGTGATGCTTATTTCTTTTTGCAACGGACAAGGAATCGGAGCGTAGAAACGAAAAGAGGAATAAAGGTTGGGGCGGCTTTATCTACGATTCAAAAAACCTATGAAGGCACGTATTTTCAAGTTGTTCACCACCACAAAGGCTTTTTTTTAGTGTATCCTAGCAAAGGATTAATCTTTCGAATGGATGCAAAGAATCGGGTACGAGAATGGGCTGTTTTTGCAGAATATTAGTACTTAGCAGATTAGTTTTTTTGCATTGGGATAAACACCATCCATGTGCTTTATGAACTCTTTAGATAGAGTTAAAATTGATAAATCAGGGGGAACTACTTTTGCTAGTTGTTCTATTTGTAGGGCTAATTCTTTTAATTCAAACAAGCCTAGTGTTTGTAAGGTAGACTTTATTTTATGTGCCATTCGCCCGATGATAACAACATCTTGATCCGTTACGGCTTGATTCATTTGTGCAATGTCCTTAGGCATTTCAATTAAAAAAGTATCGAGAACCTCATTGATAAAGTCTTGATCGTCATGGCAAACGCTTTTAATGAAGGTCAAATCTAAAATTAGTTTCATATGTATTCATTTTGAGATTAAGTATAGGGTAATATTCGTTCGGATAAAACGGTATTAGATGGATTTACAGTTAGGGGGTAAGTTGCTGTAAATCAATATAATAAAATGATATTTTTTTTGTTTTTACTTTTTTTACAAAAAAAATACCGACCGATTTGGCTAAGATACAGTTTGACTTTTATTACAGCAAATTTTTGATGAAATTAAAGAACTCTTACACTTTTATTACCTTCGTTATCAAAAGGATGCGTTTGTGTTAAGCACAAAAATAAAGTGCAGAAAAATGCGTAAAAGGTTCGCTTATTATAAAGACTGCATTTACGTATTGCGAACCTCCAAACGATTGTAGGAATGGGCTAATCTCTGTTGAAAATTTAACTTAG
>CACVAQ010000422.1 GCA_902727865.1 uncultured Aureispira sp.
GAAAAACTATGCAGGCGTTCCTGTAGCAGGAGGCGTTTATCTGATTCATGTAAAAGTAGAAGGCGTCGGTTCTAAAGTCTTAAAAAGCTTTATTATTAATCGAGCTTTTGATGCTCAACGCTTGTAATATTTTAACTGGTACAAAAATAAATGCTGTGAGCTATTTATAGCTCACAGCTAATCTAAAAAAATATAAAACAATGAATAGACTTAAATCTATCATCGCTATATTCTTACTGGGTGTTTTAGTAGCTCCAGAAGCAGCTTTTGCTGGAAACCCTGATAGACAAGGGGAAGCGGGCGCTTATGAATTATTACTAAACCCTTGGGCTAGATCAGCTGGACTAAACGGTCTTGTGGTTTCTAGTATTACAGGAGTAGAAGCGATGCGCTTTAATCCTGCTGGAATTGGTCGCCAATACAGCAAAACAGAAGTAGTTGTTTCTCACGCACAGTACATGGTTGGTACGGGCTTGAGTATGACTGCTGGTGGTTTAGCGCAAAAAATCGGAAAAAATGGTGCGATTGGACTTACTTTAATGTCAATGAATTTTGGTGACATTCCATTAACAACTACAAACCAGCCTCAATCAACTACGACATTTAGCCCTTCCTTTTTTAATATTGGTATTGGCTACAGTCATATGTTTAGAGACAAAGAAGGAAATGAAAAAATTTCTGTAGGTCTAGCTGTTCGTGTGGTTTCTGAATCCTTAACAAATGCTTCTGCTATGGGAGTTGCCTTTGATGCAGGAGTACAATATGTAACAGGAGAAAACAAACAAATCAAATTCGGACTAGCTCTACGTAATGTTGGAACTAAGATGAAATTTCAAGGTGATGGACTTGCTTTTGTAGGGGTTGCACCTAATGGATCTACTCCATTAACCGTACAAGAGCGTGTTGCGACTTTCGAGCTGCCTTCTTTATTGCATATTGGAGCTTCTTATGACTTTTGGTTTCCTGGTGAAACAGAAAAAAAAGAAGGTAAAACAAATCGTTTATCTATCAATGCAATGTTTACAGCCAATTCGTTTGCTCGTGACCAATATGGTTTGGGCTTGGAATATGCTTTCCGTGAAATGTTGATGCTTAGAACGGCATTTAGATATGAAGGTCTAATGTTTGATACTGGAAATGCAGGTACAATTAGCAGTGGATTTACAGCAGGAATGTCTGTTCAAATTCCATTCAAAAAGGGATCTTCTAAAAAGATAGCTTTTGATTATGCCTTTGAGTTAACAAGAGAATTTGCAGGAACGCATTCTTTTAGCCTAAGAATGGGAATCTAAAAACTAAGAACACTTTAGGTGTTCTTATGATACAATATATAAAACGCTCTTTTCCTATCTTTAAGGAAAGGGCGTTTTGTGCTTTTAGGACATACGATTGGATCTAAGTAAACGGCTTAGATAATCGACACATTTTGAACGGCTATATTTTCGCCCTCTTTCCTTATTTTTATTAACAATAGTGATGCTACTTCTAATAAAAGGCTTTGATTGATAAAAAATAGCTACTCCCCAAAATGATGCTTATTGAACCCTACAACTTATTTTGCACGAGAACTTAGTGTTCTCAATTATTTCATTCTCTCATTATACAAGGATATGACAATGAACAAGATCATTTTTTGGTTTTTTTTTAGTGCCTGTTATTTAGGAAGTGTGTGTAGTTTATTTGCTCAAAAAGGACCTCCTACCAATAGAGCCGAACCAGCAGATCCTGCTTACCGGACCAATTGTACAGAGTCTCGTGCTCAAACCGATTTAGCTATTAATAATGTTCGTGCTCGATTACGAGCAGGAGGTGATATGTGGTGGGACGGAAATCAGCCGCAATATGTTGTGCCTAATGTAGATCCTGCTTCAGGTGAACCAGAAATTGTATCGCTCTATTCTGGCGCCATCTGGTTGGGAGCTTATGATGATGGTGGTAACTTGATCCTTGCGGCACAGACTTATCGAGGAGACGGTAACGACTATTGGACAGGACCATTAGATCCTGATTTGGGAACGATTGAAAAAATAGATTGCGAACGTTGGGATTTACATTTTACGGTCTTTGGAGATGATATTACTGCTTTGAGAGCCGATTTTCTAGACCCATTAAATCCAGGTGTTCAAGGAACTCCTTCAAGAGGTTTGTTGGGGTGGCCAGGTAGAGGGAATCCTAATTTTTTGAATATACATGGCTTTGATATTCGAGATTACAACCAAGATTTAGCACCCTTTATAGATGCCAACAGTGATGGTATTTACAATCCATATGATGGAGATCATCCAATTATAGAGGTATCAGGCTGTGAAAGTTTTAATTATAATAGTCCTGTCTATGCCGATCAAATGACTTGGTGGGTGTATAATGATAATGGTAATTTGCATACGCAAACAAATGGACAAACCATGAAAATGGAAATCCAAGCAACTGCTTTTGGATATCGAACAACAGATGCAATTAATAACCAAACATTTTATCGTTATAAATTATTGAATAGAAATAAGCTAGCCTTAAATAATACGTATTTTTCTTTGTGGACAGATCCAGACTTAGGTTGTCGGTCAGATGATTATATTGGTTGTGATACCATGACAGGAATGGGCTATGTGTATAATGCAGATGCGAATGACGATAATCCTTGTGCGGGGCTGGCGGGGTATGGAACCGATATTCCAGCTTTAGGCGTTGATTACTTTAGAGGTCCATTGGATTCTGCTGGAGCTGAGATTGGATTGTCGTCTTTTCAATACCATATTATCAGTACAACAGACCCTAAAGGAATTCCTTCTAGTGCGATTGGCTACTACCGTCTGATTTCAGGGTATTGGCCGAATGGGACTCCAATTACAGCAGGAGGAGATGGTTATAATCCTAATAATGCCACAGCAGTTCCAACGTCTTATGTGTTTCCATCCTTTCCAAGTGAGAGTGGAGGTGGAGCATGGTCGATGTGTAGTGAGTCTTTGTCTGGTTTAGATCAAGCTTTTTTACATACTTCAGGCCCTTTTGTCTTGAAGCCAGGAGCAACCAACGAGATGATTTCAGGAGTCGTTTGGGTTCCAAGTATTCCCGATTATCCTTGTCCAGCTTTAGAATCTCTAGTGAGCGCAGATGTATTGGCTCAAAACCTATTTGACAACTGTTTCAAAATAACAGATGGACCAGATGCGCCATACATTGATGTCATAGAAATGAATCAAGAGTTGGTTTTAAATCTATATTATTCTGCGGAGC
>CACVAQ010000423.1:0-14321 GCA_902727865.1 uncultured Aureispira sp.
ATATTTTTAATATTCAAAATTAAATCCTATTTTTGCACCCGCTTAAGTTTTATTCATAAAGGAGTTATTGTTCTTACAAGAGTAACTTTTTAGAAATTTAAGTCTTATTAATTGTAAACCATACAAATTATTAAATCGTAATGAGACAATACGAAACAACGTTCATCATCAATCCCACACTGTCAGGTGATGAAATCAAACAGACAGCTCAAATGTACGTCGACTTCCTAAAAGGGGAAGGAGCGGAGATTGTACATCTTGAAGAAATGGGTGTTCTACAATTAGCTTATCCTATCAAAAAACGTTCTTCTGGAGCTTATTTTTGGTTAGAGTATAATTCTCCAAGTGGAGCAATTATCGACAAAATGGAGTTGGCTTTTCGTCGTGACGACAATGTATTACGTTACTTAACTATCAAAGCTGACAAGCACAGAACACAATACAATGTGGACAAGCGTGCTGGAAAATTTGAGAAGAAAGCAGAAAGTGACGAAAAAAGTGAAACTGCTGAAACTGCAAAATCGTAAGTTTAGCATTCCTTCCAACCAATTATTAGAAAAATATAAAGCTATAAGTTATGGCAACTAGAGAAGATATCAAGTTTTTGAGCAATCCTAAGATCGGTCAAAAACGTAAAAAATACTGTCGTTTCCGTCGTTACGGAATCAAGTCAATCGATTATAGAGATGTTGACTTTTTGATGAACTTTATCAATGAACAAGGAAAAATTCTTCCTCGTCGTATCACTGGTAATTCATTGAAATACCAAAGAAAAGTGGCTACTGCTGTTAAGCGTGCCCGTCACTTGAGTTTACTACCTTATGTAGTAGATAACTTGAAATAAATAACAGCTTAAATGCTAGTTTATTCTTTTTTGAATCTTGATAATTTGACTATAAATCATGGAAATTATATTATTAAAAGATGTTGAGCACATCGGTCTAGCTAAAGCGCTAGTTTCTGTAAAAGCTGGGTATGCTCGTAACTTCTTAATCCCTAATGGATTAGCGATCGTTGCTAACAAAGCAAACAAAAACAGCTTGAAGCAAGAAATTCTTCAACAAGAAGATAGAGCTCAAAAAATACTGGAAGAAGCTAAAGAGTTGGCTACTACATTGGCTAGCAAAACACTTAGAATCGCTGCTAAAGCGGGTACGAGTGGAAAAATCTTTGGTTCGGTTTCTAACGTTCAGTTGGTAAACGTGCTTAAGGATATGTTCGGTATTGAAATCGACAAGAAAAAAATCAAACTTCCTGAAGAGGTTAAAATGCTAGGAACGTATACTGCTGTAGTTGCTCTACACAAAGAAGTACCTGCGTCTCTTAAGTTTGAAGTATATGATGATAAAGTGGAGACGGCTTAGTTTTCTAAGTTGAAGCTTTAAAATTAAAAATCCTACTCAATTGTTGAGTAGGATTTTTTTGTTTGGAAGATTTTTTTCACCATAGCCAATAAACTAAATTGATATTTCCTTAACATATTTCTTTATAAGAAATGTCTATAATGTTGCGTTAAGTACTGGTACAATAGCGCTACATGAAAAACGTTCTTTAGGCAATTTGTAGCGTGAAAACGAGCTTCTTGATAATCTTAATGACTAAGCTAGAGGAAGGTTCAATAACTTCGTTATATATTATTATATTTGCCTAGCTAGGCAATTGTGTTTTGTATAAAAAATAGATTGGTGTGAAAAGACAGATGTCAATTGCTATAGTATCATATACTCCATTAAATCTAAGAAACAAATAAATCCATCGGAATGAGTATTAAAAAGTTTTTTATTGCCCTTCTTTTTTTGAGTATAAGTACCATGCTTCATGCTCAAGAATCAGCTATTTATAGAGATTATCAAACGACCTATAAACGCGGACTGCATTTTTATGGTCAAAAACTCTATGGACAAGCGTTAGAAGAATTTGATAAGGTGGTTCGTACAGAGCACCTTTTTCAGGACACAGATGTACCCATGTATATCCTAGAATCAGAACTTTATGCTGGTTTGTCTGCCTTGTATCTCGAACAGCCAGACGCTGAAAAGCGTTTGTTGTATTTTATGGAAAAGAATGCCCCAAGTTCGATAGCGACCAAGGCACGTTTAGCTTTGGGAGATTACTATTATGGTCAAAGAGATTATAATTTGGCAATCAAATATCTAAGTGACGTTTCGGATTCGGAACTAACGAATGAAGAAATTATAAAGAAAAAATTTAACCTGGGCTATTGCTATTTTGTTAAAAAAGACTTTAAAAAAGCAAAGGCTTTGTTGACTCAAATTAAAGAAACGAAGACGCAATATTATTACCCTTCTAATTATTATTATGGAATCACAGCATTCTTTGATAAAGATTATGATAAAGCTTTAGGAGCTTTTGAACGAGCCAATCAGTCTAGCCGTTACGACAAAATTGTCCCTTCTTATATTATTCAAATTTATTTTGCTAAGAAAGAATACAAAGAGGTTATTAAATACGGGAAGCCTTTAGTGGACAAAAAAGACATTCGAGAACGGGAGCAAGTCGCTCAATTGGTCGGACAGTCTTATTTTGAACTAGGAGAGTATCGCAAAGCCTTGCCTTTGTTGGAAAAATACGTGAGCGGAACGCCTAAGGTAAGCAAAGAGGCCTTGTATCAGTTGGGATACACGCAGTACAAAACAGGAAAATACAAAGAGGCCATCAAAAACTTTAAAGAGTTGAATGGTGAAAAAAATCCGCTAGGACAAAATGCCTTGTACAATATGGCGGATTGTTTGTTAAAAACAAAAAATAAATCGGCTGCTCGTCAAGCTTTTCAGAAGGCTAGTCAAATGAACTTTGACCTGGAGTTGCAAGAGGATGCGTTGATTAATTATGCAAAATTGTCTTACGAATTGGGTTTTGACAGTGATGCCATTACAGCCTTGCAAAGTATTAAAAGTACGTCTGATTACAACAATGAGGCTCAAAACTTAATGGCGAAGGTCTTCTTGAATACTAGAGATTATGATAAGGCATTGGAAACGTTGCGTAAAATGAAGCCAACTGCAAAAACGCCTAAAATGAAAGAAACGCATCAGAAGGTTGCTTATTTTAGAGGCGTACAGATGTATAACAACGGCAAGTACGATCAGTCTATTAGGCTGTTTGACGAGTCGTTGAAGGAAGGCATTAATATGGAAACAAAAGCCTTGGCTTATTTCTGGAAAGGAGAAGCTTTTTTCAAGAAAAAGAGTTTTGATACTAGTATCGACGAATACAGTAAGTTTGTTGCCGTTGAAAAAACAGTACAGCGCTTGCCTGATAATTCTTCTTTGGGGGTCGCTAATTATGGAATAGCATATTCTTATATCAAGAAAAATGACTATCCAAATGCGTCTAAATATTTTAATTTGACAGTCGATGTCATTGAAGAAAATTTGAGGAGTTATAACGATAAATATGTAACAAATTTTGTTTACCCAGATGCCTTGTTGCGTGCGGGCGATTGTTTGTTGTATTTGAGAGATTATCCTAGTGCCAGAAAACATTACAAGAAGATTATTAATAATAATTATCCCAATAAGGATTATGCAATGTATCAATTGAGTTTGATTCATAATTTAGAAAATAATACGACAAGCCAATTGGCCTTGCTGGATAAAGTTATCCGAGACTATCCGAGTTCTCGTTACGCAGATGATGCTTATTATGACAAAGGAAATGCTTTGTTTAATATGAACAAAAAGGATTTGGCAATAGCGTCTTACGAGAAATTACTGCAAGATTATCCGAACAGTGATATGAAAAACAAAACCTTACTGAAATTAGGTTTGATTGCTTATTCTGTGGGAAGAAATGAAGAGGCTTTAAATTACTACAAAGGCGTGTTTAGAACCGATCCACAAAGTGAAGAAGCGAAGGATGCTTTGGCTGCAATCAAGGAAATTTATATTGGAGACGGTAATCCTGATGGCTACTTTAATTTTGTTAACACAGTACAAGGCTATAGTGTCGGAGAATTTGAGCGTGATTCGTTGATGTTTATCGCAGCACAAATTAAGTTTGATAATGCCGATTGGAATGGTGCGGTTGCTAGTTATACAAATTACTTGGATCGTTTTCCAACAGGACTAAATAGTATTCAGGCGCATTTTAATAGGGGAGAAGCTTTGTTTGATTTAAAACGATATAATGAAGCGATTCAAGATTACGCTTATATTTCAGATCAAGGAAGTTCTGTTTTTGCAGAAACGGCAAATCATCGGGCAGCGAATATTGCCTATTACAGTACGCAAAACTTTCCAGAGGCACAGAAATATTATGGCCGTTTAGAGCAAGCTGCAACAACAGAAGAATTGCTTTTTGAGGCACAACAATTTGGAATGCGTAGTGCTTTTTATGCGTCCGACTTTCAAGTGTTGCCATCTATTGCAGAACGTTTAATAAAGAACCCACGTGCAACCACACAGGATCATGCAGAGGCCTATTACTTTATGGGGAAAGCGTATTTGGCACAACAAGAGGATGACAAGGCTTTGGATGCTTTTGAGAAGAACATTCAATTGTCTGGAGACGATGTGCATTCTGCTGAAGCACGTTATTGGAGAGCCTACATGACCTATAAAAATAGAAACTTAGACAAAGCAATGGATCTATGTTTCCAAAATAATAAGGAAATTCCAGGGCATCCGTATTGGTTGGTCAAGAGTTTTATTCTGTTGGCTGATATTTATGCAGAGCAAGACAACTTATTTCAATCTAAGGCAACACTTCAGTCTATTGTCAATAACTATGAAGGAGATCAAGACTTGTTGAATGAGGCAAAACGAAAGTTGCAACGGGTAATTGATGCAGAGCAAAGCAAAAGTAAAATTAAGCGAGCTAATCTTAATGGGGAGTTGGAGATGATTGAGGAGAGGTAGGCTTGGAGCCACCGTTTTCAAAGAAGAAAAAAATTAGAAGTCTAATCTTTTGAGCTTTAAAATTCAACAAGCTAATAAAAAATAAGATAATGAATTATATATATATAGTAATTGTATCGTGTTTGTTTTTGGCATTTAGCCAAACGGGGATGGCACAGATTGTAGACGATACTCAAACGGAGTTTTTAAAACCATTTCGTGCTAAATTAGCAAAGAGCAAAAAATTTGAAGCGACGCCACATTTGCCAAAGTTGGATACAAATTCTAATAAGAATTTGAATTATGTTGCGCCAACACATTTATCTTTGTTGTCTTACCCTGCGCCCGTTATTCGCCCTTTGGCAATGCCTAAAGGAAAGGATGCACCAGTCTATAATTTTTATGCAAAAGCAGGAATTGGATATCCTTTGTCGCCTTTGGTAGAGTTGTCTTATTATAATAAGAATATAACGAATTTAAAATTTGGCGTAAATGCTCGACATCATTCTGTGATTCAAGGATACCTTCCAAATCAGAGTTTTACCAAGACGCACTTTGATGCGAATGCAACCTATTTTACAAAGAAAAGTCTTGCGATTGGAGCCCGTTTTGAGTTCAACTTTAATACCAATCGTTTTTATGGTTTTAGAGACTCTATCGAAACGATTACGATTAGCGAGGATAGTATGCGCCAACGGTTTATAGATGTAAAGGGAAACATTAACTTATTTAATGGAACATCGACTAAAGCAAACTTTAACTATCGTGGAGATATTGATTTCTACAGTTATAGCGATGCCTTTGGGTCTAGTGAATTTAGCATTACCCCAAATCTAATGATTGAAAAGTGGTTTGGAACAGGCAAAAATAAGCAGCAGCTTCATATGGATGTTGGAATGAACTATTTAGCCTTTAATGATACACCTGTTACGATTGATAGCACAACAAACACGGCCGCTAAGAATATCGTCTTGTTTTATTTTCATCCAACGTTTACCGTTAATGCAGGCGCTTTTAAAGCACGCTTGGGGGTGAATATGGGGGTGAACGAAACGAAGTTCTTTGTTCATCCAGATGTTGAATTGTCTTATTCTATAGCAAGAGGAGCATTGGTTCCTTATCTTGGAGCAGTGGGGCAGGTGCGTCAAAACAGTTACCGTTCACTGACCAACTACAACCGATTTTTGGTCTCAAACCCAGTATTACACCATACGAATTATTTAGAGTTATTTGGTGGATTAAAAGGTTCTATTAAAAAAATTAGTTATGATGTAAGAGGTGGTTATGCGATTACGCAGAACTTGCCTTACTTCTTAAATGATACAGATAGTTTGGCGCAGTTTTCTAGATTTCGCCCAGTATACGACACCGCAGGAATTGTATTTGTTAGAGGAACATTGGATTTTAGGTTGTTAAAAAATCTAGTTGTTGGCGGAACGCTCGGATATAATGTTTATAACACAACGAGCTTCGAAAAAGCATTCCACTTGCCTACATTCGAGAGTAATATCTTTGTTTCTTATGATATTTATTTGAATGGAAAGAAATCAAAACCAAAGAAAGGTGGTCGTAAAGATAGTAACTACTTATCGCTCAAAGCAGCGTTGTTTGTCAATGCGGGCGTACCTTATTTGGATGAAAATCAAACGGTAGAGGTCTTGCAAGGTTTGTACGACTTTAGTTTTAATGTTCGTTACCAAGTGTCTCCAAATTTTGCCCTTTTTGTAGATCTAAATAACATTATACACAATCAAAATCAACGTTGGTACTTGTACAAACAATTAGGATTTAATGGGATGGTCGGCTTAGAATTGAAGTTCTAAAAGCCCCTCTAATATTCGATGCTTTTTGATCCTAGAAAAACGTATGTAAGTCTCCGATTTGCATACGTTTTTTTGTAAGTATTTCTTTGCATTATGGAAGGTAAACAGACTTTTTTTGCAAAAAAGCACTTTTTTTTGCCCAAAAAAAGCAAGGCACCCAACCTTTTACCACATTGACCCCATCTTATAAAGTAGACGTTTCCCAAGTTTTGATTTACAATTTAAAAGATGACCTTTTACAGACAGAGGCTAAAGTACTTTATTCTTTGAATATCCCAAGTAAAAGGATATTTTTGCAAAAAAAAAATAAATAGATGATCAAGTTTTATCAAGTATTGGGGCTAATAATTGCCATTGGATTGAGTGGCTGTATTAAGGATAATAATCCTTCTCGCCCTGCCTATGTTTATATTGAGAATGTTTTTTTTGAAGCAGATACATTGCTTGGAGAAGGAAGCTCCTCCTCTAATATTACAGATGTTTGGGTGAGTGTTGACGGACAACAATTGGGCGCGAATACCATGCCTGCTTTATTTCCAGTTATTCTGGACGAAAATTTTTCAAGCAATAGCATTCGAATCTCTGCGGGAATAAAAGACAATGGCATTACGAACACTAGGACGATCTACCCGTTTTATGATCCTTATATAGAAACCGTTAATTTGGAGGCTGGAAAAATTGATACCTTTCGCCCAACCTTAAAGTACCCTTCCAATGCAAATATTATTATCGTCGAAGATTTTGAAGATCCGAACCAACCTATCTTTACAGACGAACTGGATGGAAATCCAAATACAGAAATGCTGACTCAAATGGACGAGGTTTTTGAGGGGAATTATTCTGGTTCTGTGATTTTGGATAGTGCTAATTTAGATTGCACGGTCGCTACTTCTGTCCGTTATTATAACTTAAGTAATATTTCAGCTACGGCTGTTTACTTAGAAATGGACTTTAAAACGAATACGCCCTTTCAAGTTGGAATTATTGCCCATTATGGACCTTCAGATACAGAAGTCTTGTACAAAGGTGGTGTGAATGCAACAACGGGCTGGAAAAAGATTTACTTTAATTTAACAGAAGAAGTTTTTGGATCGAATGCAACAGAGTATTCCGTTGTTATTAGAGCGCTAAAATATGCGACGGTAGCACAACCAGAGATTTATGTTGATAATATTAAATTAGTCCACTTTTAAGAGGAAAAGGTGCTTTGGCAGTTTTTGCCTGCACATACTATTTTAGTCGTAAGTAAAGTTGTTTCGCTTCGTTCGAGTTGTCAACCAACAGTGCAAACAAAGAACAAAAAAAGGCGATTGGGGGTTTAAAGCCCTCAATCGCCTTTTTTAATCGTTGAGCACTTGTAATTGGAGCAGCGATCTACCTCACGAAGGTCTTATTTTGATTGAGCGGTATTGGAGACATAGTACAAATAACTGAATTCTGGGCACTTTCATTATGAAAGGACGGCAATTTTATTACTTCAGTACGCAACGTATTTTTTTATAAAAAAACTTAAAACTATGCCCAACGTATTTTTTTATAAAAAAAAACTACTTAGAAATGTACGTCAGGGGCATTTTTGTAAAAAAAAAAACTTAGAAAAGTACGCAACGTACTTTTTTGTAAAAAAAAAACTTAAAAAAGTACGCAACGTACTTTTTTAAGTAGTACGTTTCGTACTTTTAATAATTCGTACTATTTTTTGCCTTTTTTTCCGACATATTGTGTCTTAAAATGTTCATTATGCGGACATAATTGCTTCGCTCATGTAGCAAGTATTGTTCCTTGATTAGCAAAAAATACTTAACGGCATGCTTACTTATTCCTTTTGACCCAAAGCATTGTACGTATTGTTCGTGGTGGTGAACCTTCGGGGGCCAACAATTTTATAACTTGTTTTTACACGTTCCTAAGCAAGTAACCGTCCAAAAATGACGTTGATTTAGCTCTAGGTGCTTATGGAAAAAATTATCTGCACAACTCAATTTGAGAATGAAATCTTGGCGACTCCCGAAAGGGGTTTTAGTATATGCTTTTTGTGATTATATAACCGCTGCACTCGCATGGTTTGTCTTTGTAATCTTTAGAAGAGTCACGATAGAAGGTCGACGATTCTCAACGTCTATTTTTCAAGACGATAACTTCCTATACAGTATGCTGGTCGTTCCTGGCATTTGGCTAATGGTTTACATTATTTTCGATAGCTATCGAAATATTTACCGTATGTCTAGGTTAACCGAATTTACTAGAACGATCTTTGCTAGTTTGCTGGGAGGTTTATTGCTGTTTTTTACAATCTTATTGGATGATTTGGTGAATTATTTAGGTGGCTACCATGCCTATTACCTTGCTTTTGGTGGTTTATTAAGCATCCACTTCTCTTTGACGGCCTTTTCAAGAATGCTCTTATTGAGTATCGCTAGTCGACGGATCTATTCTGGCAAATTTTCATTTAACACCATAATTGTTGGGCAACATCCCAAAATTGAACCCATCTACTCCGACATTATCAACAGAGAACGCCAACTAGGCTACAACGTCATTGGCTATCTAACGACGGGGGGCAATAGCAGCCCGAATCCTCACCCTTTGGCAAAACATTTACCTAAGCTAGGCGAGGTGGGAGACTTGAATGAATTGGTGTTAAGACATGAAGTAGAAGAGGTGATATTAGCCTTAGAAAAATCGGAACATACCAAGCTAAAAAAAATAATTGAAACTTTAGATCGGCACAGCCATACCATTTTGGTTCGAGCGATTCCCCAAATGCGCCGTGTTTTATTAGGAAAAGTAAACATGCCGAATGTAAGAGGGGTTGGTTTGTTGGTCATAAAAACACACTTCATACCACTTTGGTTGCGCATTATTAAACGTATGATGGATGTTGTGGCGTCTTTTTCAGTGCTCTTATTATGTAGCCCACTGTATCTTTTTGTTGCCATTCGGGTTCGTTTGTCTTCTGAGGGGCCTATTTTTTATAAACAAGAACGAATCGGCCGTTACGGGAAGCCATTTATGATTTATAAATTTCGGTCCATGTACTTGGATTCAGAAAAAGGAGGCCCTCAATTATCTTCGGATGAAGACGACCGTTGTACGTCTTGGGGACGAATTATGCGAAAGTATCGCTTGGATGAAATCCCTCAGTTTTGGAATGTCATCAAAGGAGATATGTCTTTGGTTGGTCCTCGCCCAGAGCGCCAGTTTTTTATTGACCAAATTGCAGAAAAAGATTCGAGGGTTCATAGCTTACACAAGGTACGCCCAGGAATTACCTCTTGGGGGCAAGTTCAATATGGCTATGCCTCTAATGTAGAGGAGATGGTTGAGCGCTTACAATTAGATCTAATTTATATTGAAAACCTAACTCTTGGCTTGGATATTAAAATTATGATACATACCGTGTTGGTCATTTTTAGAGGCAGTGGTAAGTAGATGGACAAAAGATGCCCTATTTTAGTGTTAATTATTTTTGTTCATCTACTTAAATAAGCTAAAAAACGTTTGTGAAATTAACAGACGCAATAAAAAGCAGCCAGAAAGATAACAATTACAGCGCTCTACTGTATATTTGTTCGCCATTCATTCCTTTCAAGGAATAGGGATAATTTTTAATCCATAAAATTATTAAACCAAGCTCTTTTAGATATATGAGTAATGCACTAGGACGACACATTTTGGTCGAATTTTTTGGTTGTTCTGCAACCATTTTGAACGATGTTATTATAATAGAAAAAGCAATGGTAGAGGCCGCAAAAGCAGCTGAAGCAACGGTGATCAATTCTACCTTTCATCATTTCTCTCCTTACGGTGTCTCAGGCGTCGTTGTAATAAAAGAAAGCCATTTAGCCATTCACGCTTGGCCAGAGTATCAATATGCCGCAGTCGATATTTTTACTTGTGGAGCAGAAGTAAACCCTTGGGTTGCCTACGATTTTCTAAAAAAAGCTTTTGAGGCAGATCATGGCTCTTCGATGGAATTGAACCGTGGTCAAAAAGAATTGCTGAAACGGATCGATGTAGATTATTTGAGCAAGGACAGAGACTTGGCAGAAGAGGAACTAGATCCTTTGTTTAAGCGAGATGTATGGTTTACAGATAAGGATGAGAACATTGCCTTATCCTTGCGGCACAAAGGGAATTTACTGTACAATGAGGTCTCTCCTTATCAACGGGTTCGGGTCTTGGAAAGTTATGCTTATGGCAAAACCTTACTGATTGATGATATGGTGATGGCAACCGAGGGAGATGAATTTGTGTACCACGAAATGATTGCCCACGTGCCTTCTTTTGTACACGGAAATCCAAAGCGTGTTTTAGTCATCGGAGGCGGTGATGGCGGCACGGTTCGGGAGTTGTTCAAGCACCAGAGTATCGAGGAAATTGTACTGGTAGAAATTGACGAAAAAGTAATTGAAGCTTCTAGACTGCATTTGCCTCAGTTGTCTTGTGAGTTTGATAATCCTAAATTAGATTTGCGTATTCAAGATGGTCTTTTGTACTTAAAAGAATGTGAAGCGGAGGCTTTTGATCTAATTGTCATTGATGGGAGCGACCCAGAAGGTCCAGCGAAAGGCTTGTTTAGCCCTGATTTTTATAAGGATGTCTATCGTGCCTTGAAACCAGAAGGCGTTTTAAATTTACAGAGCGAAGGCCCTTTGTTTAATACAGAAGCGTTCTTGGATTTGAACGAATGCATTGGGGCTATTTTTGGTCGCCAGTCGATTGCCTGTTATTTAGCCTACATTTCTACCTATCCAACAGGGATGTGGAGCTTTACGATGGCACAAAAAGGAAAAGACTTAAAATATACTGATTTTAACTTGGCAGATGCTGCAATTTTCTCTGAGCAACATGATTTGCAGTACTACACCCCAGAAATACATTATGCAGCCTTTGCGCTGCCTCCTTTCGTTCGGAAGATGATCGAGAAGCGGGTTTCAAAGTAGCTAACAGATACTTGAGAAAGAAAAACAAAAGGCGAACTGCACCATGCAGTTCGCCTTCTTTATTTTAAACGCTATAAAAAAGCTTATTTTTTACCCTTTTTATTCTTGCGTTCCAGTTCTTTTTGCTGTTCAGCCAACAAGTCTTGGTATTTGGCCATAAAGCCTTTTTTCTTGTCGGGCTGTTCCTTATAGTTCCGTTTTTTCTCTAGCAACTCTGCTCGCAATTTGTCCTTATTAATTAAGACATTCTTAGTAATAAACGTTTGAGCGATGTTCAATAAGTTACTAAACAACATATAAGCGGTTAAACCTGCTGCCCAACTATTTAGAGCAAAGAAGAATAAAACAGGGAATGCAAATTGCATGTATTTCATCATCTTCATGTTCGCACCACCACCTGCTGCTGCGGTCATATCCATTTGCTTGCTGTTGTACCACAAGAACGCAAACATAGAAACCATCCACAACAAGGTAAACAAACTAATGTGGTCCCCATAAATGTCGTACAAGAAAGGCACGTACCCAAAGTCAAAGATAGAATCGTAACTCACCAAATCATCTGCCCACAAGAAACTTTCTTGACGGAAAGAGATCGAAGAAGGGAAGAAGCGATAGAGCGCAATCCAAATGGGCATGGTCAGCAACATGGGCAAACAGCCGCCTAGTGGATTCAAGCCAAATTCTTGGTACATTTTCATCTGAGCGGCCTGCATTCCTGCGGCATCATCTTTATGTTTGGCACGCATGGCTTCCATTTCTGGTTTCATTACACCCATTTTAACCCCATTTAAGATCATTTTGTATTGTAACGGAAACAAGGCCAAACGAATCAAGAAGGTTAACAATAAAATGATAATTCCATAGTTTGAGATAAACAAAGCAAAGAAATTAAACATTGGGCGAATCACAGAACGGCTAATAAAGCCAAAAATACTCCATCCAAAAGGAATAATCCGTTCAAACTCATTGCCCATTTTAGCCAATTCGTTATAATCGTTTGGTCCAATGTAAAACTGCATATCGTACGCAGCTGATTTTTGATCTCTAGTAACAATTTCTATTTTTGAATCCAAGATCTTTAAAAACTCATCCTTATCATCGACCACATAAGAACCGACATTGGCAGATTTGAAGGTTGTTCCTTCTTTGGCAAACAAACTAGCATTAAAAAACTGTTGCGATTGAGAAACCCATTCTACTTGCTCTTCTAGGGCTTCTTCGTTTGTTGATCTACAATCACAATAATCAAAACCATCGTCTTTATTTTTATAATAAACAGTGGTCATTGTTTTTTCGTAATATGGATTTTTCTCGATTTTACGAATATTCGTATGCCAATCTAAAGTAATGTTTTTGTCTCGAGGCATGGAGGCGTTGATTCCTTCTAAATTCAACTGATAATCCAAGGTATAGTCGTCTTTGATGGTATATTTTTGCTCAATGTATTGGCTTCTGTCATTGGCATAAGCACGCATACGTAGCGTATTGCCTTCTAGAGTCGGTTCAAAATAGAGGTCGCCAGTAGAAATATCTCCTTTCGTTGTACCATTCAATGGAATGTAATAAGAGAATCTATTGCCCTCATTTTCCATCAAAACCAAAGGTTCTTTGTCATAAGGATCATCGGTAAGGTGGTTGTATTGTAAAAATCCTTTGACTTCAACGAGCGCAATCGCTCCCCCTTTTTTGTTGAAAGTCACCTTAAGCTTCTCATTCTCTAAGGTCGCTTGACCATCAGTGCCAACAGCAGCGGAAGTGAAAATTCCGTATTGGTTACCCAATAAATCCTTTTGAAGTTTGTTTTTGGTACTATCTTTTTGCGCAGGCGTAAGCGTAGTATCTTGGTCAATTTGCAAGAATTGGTTGTCGGTAAACTGTTTTTTAGCTTGCTTTAAGCTATCTTGATTTTCCTTTCCCTTGTCTAACAGTTGTTGTTCTTGTAACTGTTGTTCTGCAATTTCTTCTTTAGTAGGACCTGTTAAAATGCTGTAAGTTAACCACAACAGTACTAATAACATAATACCTGTAAACGTAGAATTATTTGATTTCATTTTGAGTAATGCGTTCTGATCGTTTATTTATTATCGTTTTTTGATAAATTGCATGGCGTTTGTAACTATAGGTCGCTTTTTAAATTTTAATCTAAAAGCTTCACCAATACTTACCATACGATTTGTCAAAGAACCTTTATTATTATAGAATGATATTTCATCTTCCATTTGAGAGGGCAAAGATAAGTAAAAAACAAAGTTATTCAAACGATTGTAAGAATTGTACTTTCCCTAACAACCTTTTATTGGTTTGCATAGTTCCGTATTAATTTTTTCCTACTCGATAATAATCTTACCTTTGTTTCAATTAAGGCGGCTAGCAGGTGCTTCTGTCAATAATAATGCCTTGACAAGCAGAACAGAAGTACGCTTAGATACGGCTCTATTTTTAGATTTTAAATTAAGTATTGACACCGATTTCGAAAAAATGAAGCAAGAAAGGATTGTCGTTCGTCGAGTTATACTTTTCGTTCTTTTCTTCTAAGTTAGCTTCTGCTGTTCTTAAATCTTCACTAGCACGACTCAACTCCACAGGATTAGCTACGTTGCTATTACGTGGTTGCTGCGTGAGAAGCCTTGTCAAAGAACCATACTTTTTTTATAAAAAAATCAAACGATTAATTTATATCACGTTGAGTATTA
>CACVAQ010000423.1:14421-16210 GCA_902727865.1 uncultured Aureispira sp.
GCACGACTCAACTCCACAGGATTAGCTACGTTGCTATTACGTGGTTGCTGCGTGAGAAGCCTTGTCAAAGAACCATACTTTTTTTATAAAAAAATCAAACGATTAATTTATATCACGTTGAGTATTACATTACTTCGTGGAGAAATTATATTAGTTTGATTATCAATAAGATAGCTTTGAACTAATATTTTAACTAAAGTATTGATAATCAAACTAATATGAAATGGTTTTTATGTTTTTTGGTAAAAAAACTAAAAATCCCACGAAGTATTATTATTAAAATTATGAATCAAATTTTGTTAAAACACACTGTATTGATTAGCATGTTGATAAAGTTTTTTAACGGACCATTGCAATGAAAAAACTTAAGTTATACGAACGCACAAGATGGCGTTTAGCCTTAATCGTAATCGCCTTGGTGGTGGTGGCAGCTTCTATTTCATACACGAATACCGTCGTGTATGAACTGAAATTAGATGAAGAAAAACGAGTGAAATTGTGGTTTGAGGCGCAACAAGCGATGTTTGATGCGACGCCCGAAGAAGAAGAGTTTTGTGACATTACACTCAACTTAAGTATCATTGAAAATAATTCAGATATTCCTATCATTCTAACCGATGAGTATTATAGAATTATAGATGTTATGAATTATGGGAACAAAGACCTTCTAAAGGATACGGCTTATTTTAATGCAGAAATCGCTTATTTAAGTAAGTACCAAAAACCTATTTTAATAGAAAATGAGATCATTAAAAACTATGTTTTCTACAGACAGTCTACCTTAATAACAAGCTTAGAGTGGTTTCCTTATTTTCAATTTGCCTTGCTAGGTGTGCTGATTCTACTCGCTTATTTTACCTTTAGTTTTAATAGAGAAGCCGAGCAGGAGCGTGTTTGGGTTGGTATGGCAAAAGAAACAGCGCATCAATTGGGCACGCCTTTGTCCTCTTTGTTGGGGTGGATACAGAATATTAATATGATGTATCCCGAAGATGAAAACCTCTTGATGATTGCCGATGAAATGAATACCGATGTGGAATTATTACGATTAGTTGCAGATCGGTTTTCTAAGATTGGAACGGTTCCTAAATTAGAACCCATTAATATATATGACAATTTGAATAAGCATCTACTGTATGTTCAGCAGAGAGCTTCCCGAAAAATAACCTTTGATTTTCCAGATCCAGCAGCGCAAGCTCCTTTAAGGGTCAATATTAGCCCTTTGTTATTTGATTGGGTGGTCGAAAATTTATTAAAAAACGCCTTGGATGCCTCTGAGGGAAAAGGTCAAATAAAAGCCCGTGTAACCGACGGGGAGTATTTTGTACATATAGATATCTCTGATGCGGGCAAAGGTATTCCCAAACGTAGTTTTAAGACGGTTTTTCAACCTGGATATTCTACCAAAAAACGAGGTTGGGGACTTGGTTTGTCTTTGTGCAAAAGAATTGTTGAGAAATACCATAATGGTAAAATTTTTGTACTTAAGTCTACGGAGGGAAAGGGAACTACTTTCCGAATCCAATTGCCCCAAATAAAAGAACCCATTGAAACTAAATAAGTAGCAAGCCGCACGAAGAGAATTACCCCTGTTTTTCATTCCTAAGCTACTTGTTGTGTATTTATAATAATTCGGTAATTTTTTATTTTTAAACAACTTCCTCTAGGTACAGGACAAAAAAATATTTTAAATAATATTAGAGCTTAAATCTATTCAAAACTAATCTTTAGATCGCTTCGCTTTTAGATTTTAGATCGCGTTGCTTTTAGATTTTAGACCCTATAAGAG
>CACVAQ010000424.1:0-13819 GCA_902727865.1 uncultured Aureispira sp.
TTTTGCATAAGATACATTAAAAATTAAGCATTCATCATTAAAAATTTAGAAAATAGGCTTCTAAAATAAAGTAATCTTGTTTTAAATGTACATTTTAGTTCTGTTTTAGCCCTTGATTCGAATTACGCATAAAATGAGTTCGACCACTAAATCTTCTAAATGTGGTTTGACTCTTTTAATGTCGTTCAGTTGTGTACAGGACAACTCTTCTCATGAGCGAGGCGAACGAGCAGGCTTGGTGCTGTGCACCAAAAGATAAGCACGATCTAATCCTAGTTTTAAGTAGATTTAAGCTGTAAAATATTAATTAATTATTTTTTATCCTGTACTCAGGTCGTTCAGTTACACCATAAAAATACAAGTCATCCCGATTTTTTTCGTGGGTGACTTTTTTTACAAAAAACGAGACGGAGCGTTTTTTATAAAATTCAATCCTCCTATAAATGCAGCTTTCAAAATAAAACTGTATTTTGCTTGACATAAAGATACTAGAAATTTTGAGGAGTAGTAAGGCGAAAAACGCAGGTATAGCACCGCTATGACGAGTATTTTTAACGAAAAAAGAGGAAAAATAAACAAGACAAGAATGTCATTTTATTTATTTTTCATTCCTTAAACTTGTAATCATGAACGATTACTTAATAAACTTACAGATGCAACAATTCGAATATAAAACCTTCAATATTCCTCTTAAAAATGCTTTGTTTTCCAAAAAGCAAAATTTAGATATCAGGTCAATCGAAGATGAATTAAATTTAATGGGAAAAATGGGTTGGGAATTAACCACTCAGTTCACTAGACAGAAAAATGGTTTTAGTCAATATGCTGTCCTTATTTTCAAACGCCCAATCCTCCCACCTCCTTCTAAAAACAAATCATAATGCGTCATCTGTTCTTATTCTGTATTTTTCTTGTGGTAATATCTTGTCAAAAAGAGGCCATTCAGCATGATAATGACATCGAATTGATAAAAGAGTACTTAGCCACCAATGCGATTAATGCTATAGAAGACAAGGAATCAAATCTTTTTTATAGCATTGATTCAAGAGGTAGTGATAGTATTTCCCCAATACGTGACAATGCAATCATTGTTGAAGTAAAATACAAAGCTTATTTGTTGGATGGAACCCTTATTTACGATACAGGCAATTCAAGTACAAAGGTAGCACTTGATGAAAGCATTTATGGTTGGCAATTGGCCCTACCTAAAATGAATGTGGACGACAAAATATTACTTTTCTTACCTTCTCGGCTTGCTTATGGAGCAGAAGGAAATGATAATATTCCGCCCAATTCTGTCCTCGTTTTTGACCTTGAGTTAATCGAGGTCTTTCCGCATTTTTAGATAAAAAAAATCGTTGTTTAATGACGAAGTATCGTATATCAACTGGTATTCTAATTTTAATGGTTTCCTGTATGTGGTTTTGTGCGCCAAATTCAACAACAGAAAAATCAGTCGAGGCATTTCTAAATCTAAATGATTCCGTAGAACATGTTGGCATGCAAATGTGCCAAAGTTGTCACAATAATGTCTACCAAACATATATTGAAACAGGAATGGGGCAATCGTTT
The DNA here is from genome assembly GCA_902727865.1 of uncultured Aureispira sp. Taxonomy (GTDB): domain Bacteria; phylum Bacteroidota; class Bacteroidia; order Chitinophagales; family Saprospiraceae; genus Aureispira. The sequence goes on from CACVAQ010000424.1 coordinate 1,573, forward strand.
GGCAAAGCAGATTTAAAAAAAACAGCGGCTGAATTTGGTCCCGATGCCTTGGTCTACGATGAAACCTTAGACTTTTATTACAAACCTTACTTTCAAGATTCGGTCATGTATGTCATGGAATTTCGATTGGAGGGAAAGGATACGGTTCACAAAAGGATTGAAAAAATTGACTACATCATTGGTTCTGGTCATCATACCAATTCGCATATGATTGATCGGAATGGCTATGTCTATCAAGCCCCCATCACCTATTACACCCAAGATAAAAAATGGGATTTAGCGCCTGGCTTTGAGGAAAATAATGAGCGCTTTGGTCGAGCTATTTTATCAGAATGTTTGACTTGTCACAATCACACGCCTACTCCTGCAACAGGTTCCGATAATAAGTATCACAAAATGCCCTTAGGGATTGAGTGCGAACGTTGTCATGGTGCTGGTGGACTTCATGTGAAAGAAAAGTTGCTGGGCAAACACGTAGACACGTCTAAGTTTGTCGATTATAGTATTGTCAATCCTAAACATTTACCCATTGACCGACAAATGGATCTATGCCAACGCTGTCATTTGCAAGGGGTTGCGGTTCTCAACGAAGGCAAGACCTTCTATGATTTTAAACCTGGTATGCAATTATCCGACGTGATGAATGTTTTCTTGCCTCGGTTCACCAATTCTGACAAACGCTTTATCATGGCCTCGCAAGCGGATCGTTTGCAACTCAGCGCTTGTTTCAACGTGTCGGGTAAGCTGTCTTGTATTACCTGTCACAATCCACATCATGACGTGCATTCTACGACAGAGAACAATTACAACAGTGCTTGCCAAAGTTGTCACCATAAAAATACAACTCAAAGTAAATTATTCGATTGTTCTGCGCCAAGCGCTCAACGAAACGTAGAGCAAGACAATTGCGTTGCTTGTCATATGCCTCCTTCGGGCAGTATTGACATTCCACACATTAACATTACCGATCATTATATTAGTAAAAAAAATACCAAAACGACGGATACACTAAGTCAAGAAAAAGTAGAAGAAATCGCAGGTTTCCTTGGTCTAGAAAGTTTGATTGTAAAAGAGGTTCAGCCTTTGCAAATGGCTAGGGGCTATTTGGCTTTGTGGGATAAATTTATGGGCACGCCTTCTGTCCTCGACTCTGCTAAGTATTATTTGGACCAATCAAAGGCTAGTCGTAAAGAAAAATTTAATACCCTTATTCATTATTATTTTAATAAAAAAGAATATGCTTTATTGGCTTCCATTGCTTTAGCGCCCAAAGACGTTCAAGATGCTTGGACGGCTTACCGTATTGGCGAAGCCGCTTACAAAAACAAAAACCTCTCTAAAGCCTTATCTTATTATCAACAAGCAAGCAATTTAAAACCTTATAGTTTAATTTTTCAAGAAAAACTGGGCAGTACTTATGCTCAATTAGGGCAGTTGGGCGCTGCCGAAAAAGTCTTCCACTTTATTCTAAAAGAAGATCCTAGCCGAAAAATGGCTTTATCCAACTTGGGCTTACTTAAAGCGCAACAAGGAAAAATTACCCAAGCACTTTTATTATACAATAAAGCATTGACCTTAGATCCAGATTACAAAAATGCGTTGTTAAATAAAATTGGTTTATTAATACAACTTGGACGAACATCAGAAGCACAGCCTACAATTCAACATTTAATCAAAAAACATCCTAATTATCAAGCAATTTTGAAGCAACAAGGAATCTTATAAATGAATTGGCATTAATTTAGGTATAGTATTATTATATTTGGCGCTTCACTGAACTGGAAGTTCTTTAAAATTAAGTACACATCAAATAGGAATGGTCAACCAAGGTCGTTCGCTACGTTCCTATTGGCTTAACTCTACTGCTAATCATGCTGTGCTAAAAAAAACTAAACAACTTTATTTATACTTTAAATAGAGCACCTTTTATATTGTTTTTATTCCCGTCGAATTATAACAAAAGAATAAAATCACTAAAAAAATTTATGATAATGAAACACTACATTTTAACACTTTTAATGTTACTGACAAGTATTGTCCTTTCGTTTGGGCAAACTTCTGGTGCATCAGCAAACATGACGTTCTATCATTTAGATGTCGAGGTATCTCTAGACAAGTCTTACATCAAAGGCAATACAATGTGTGAATTTGTTGCCGTCGAAGACGGTGTAACTGAATTAACTTTGGACCTTGTCGACCAGCTTAAAGTTAGTAAAGTTGATGGTGCAGCATCTTTTAAACAAAAAGACAACATCCTCTCTATTACCTTGGCTGGCGATCCGCTAAAAAAAGAACAACGCTCTAAAGTTACGATTTATTACGAAGGAGAACCTCCGGTCATTACAGATGAGCATGGGGTAAAGAAAGGCTTGGTTTACGATACGCATGGCAAAAAAAACAACTTGGTTATTGCCTCTGTTTGTTATCCTAATGGTGGTTCTTTGTGGTTTCCTTGTAAAAAAGGGCTTGGCGACAAAGTAGATTCTATTTATATTGACATTACCATCAAAGATACTGCTGTGGCAGAGGTTTTTGTAAACCCCAACACTAAAAAAGAGGAAGTTAAAGATATGCCTATTATTGCCGTTTCTAATGGAAAATTAGAAGCCATTAACGTTCTGGGCGAAGGAAAAAAACAATACCAATGGCGGCACCGTCATCGTATTGCTCCGCATCATGTTTTGTTGGCCATCTCTAATTTCGTGAAATCAAAGTCTGGATTCAAAGGCCGTGGTTATTCCTTCCCTATTGATTTTTATCTATTTCCTGAGAAGTTGCAAGAGTCTTCTTCGATGATGCGTAGAGTGCCTGAAATCATGGCTTGTTTGACCAATACATTTGGACCTTATCCATACAAAGACGAAGGGTTTAATGTAACGCAAGTAGGTATTAACTTGGGTATGAATGGTATGCCAACTCAAACCAATGTTTTATTGGAAGACATGAAAGGCACACATATGTATATGATCGTTCATCAAATGGCTAGTATGTGGTTTGGAAATCATATTTCTCCAAAAGAGTGGCAAGATGCTTGGATTACAGAAGCCTTGGCTACTTATGCAGAAGCGATGTGGCAGGAGTACAAACGTGGTTTAGCCGTTTATCAAATTATCTTAGATGAAAAAGAATACTTTGAGGGCGGAAAACTATACTTGGCTGATAAAAAACAATACTCTGAAGAACGTCTGAATAAAAAAGGCATGTATGTCATTCATATGCTTAGAGGGATTATGTCTGATACGTATTTCTTTCAAACCTTAAAAGCAATTACATCTGGAAAAAAGATGTCTAGCAAAGGGTCTAAAACCTATCTAAGTACAGAGAATTTTAGAAAAATAGCAGAATATTATGCAAGTGAGAATATTGAGGTAGATTACAAATACTTCTTCGATCAATGGATTCGTGGTGAATATTTCCCTGTGTATGAAGTTGGGTATTCTATTAACAATGGTAGTATCTCTCTAAATATCATCCAAGAGGAATTAGAAACGAGTCCTTCTACGTTCAATATGCCTTACAAAATTGAAATTGAATTGGAAGATGGAAGCATCATAAAAAAAACAATCAATACAGATCAAAACAATGATAGTTTTAAAGATGCCGACCAATATTTTGAAATCCCTGTAAGTGGTTCGGTTAAAAGTGTCCGTTTTGATCCAGACAATTGGATTTTTAAAGATTTAAAATTTGTTCGAAAAGTATTGAACGACCGCTATATACTAGAAGATTTGAGTATCACAACGAGCAACCATCGTAGAAAAGTTCAAGTAGCATACACGGTTCCTAAAAAACAAGATATTAGCATCGAATTGTTTGAAGTAGCTGATGGTGTTAGTCTTCTAGAGGACAAATCGGTTGATCTTCAGACCTTCTCCAAAGAGAGTGGAGCGCAAAGCCACAGTTTTAAAATTCCATTAAGTTATAATTCTCGTGGTGTTTATAAAATTGTCGTTTCTGGTAAAGGAGAAACTTTTTCAAAGGTCTTGCGACTGAAACGAATTAAAGAGATTTTTTAGACCTTAAAACAAAGATTCTTTAATTAATACTCCGTTGATTAGTTCACTACGTTTGTTAGCTCGCTTTGCTCGTGAGCTCACTCCCTTCGGTTCAGGAGCGCTACGCTTATTGTTAGCTACGCTGCTACTGCGTGGTCGTGCCCCTTTGTTAATACGAAAAGTCGCTACGCTTAGTTCGGGTTTTCAACGGAGTAATGTTAATATAATGTAGACAAGATGAGTCATCCCTTAAGTCGGGGTGGCTCATTTTTTATTCTTCATAAGAGCTTTGTATTCTGATAAAAAACTTACTACCATAGATTCAACATATAATATTTCCATCCTCCCCATTTACAGCAGCAAAAATAAGTACCTCCCTCCTGTTCCACAAAATCATAGATTTTTTTTTTTGGTAAAAAACTACTCGCACAATCTGTAATTTTGTTAATTTTGGTAAAAACTACTCGCACAATCTGCGATTTTGTTATATAGAGAAGTTAGGCTTCTACCCTTCCGTTGTCGCACAGAATAGATAGCGATGTGTATCATTAGAAAAAATCAATAAAACATGAAAAGAACAGCTTTACTTTTATTTTCGGCATTCATTCTTTTTGGTTGCAAAGAGCATCAAAATAAAAACGAGCACCAAAGTTCGATTGAAACAATAGAACCTAAAGGAGTTGATAATGTTGCCTATAAGTGGGGATATATGGCATTAACTGCTCAAGCAAATGATACGGAGAGATTCAATCCAAGACCGACCGTAACTTCTCGGTATTTGGGCTTGATATTCGTTTCTATTTTTGACGCTTGGTCGATGTATGACGAAAAAGCTACTCCTGTCTATATTGAAGGCATTGAGCGGCGACCATCAACAGAACATACCTTAAAAAACAAAGAAATTGCAATTAGTTATGCCGCATTTCGTGCAATGAACGAATATTATTTTTCAGATAAAGCCTTGTTCGCAAGTTTTATGAAAGAATTGGGCTTAGACCCCATGAATAAATCTTTAGACCCTACTACGCCTGAAGGCATTGGCAATTTAGCTGCCAAAGCAGTAATTGAAGCTCGAAAAGGTGACGGCTCGAACCAATACGGTGAAGAGGAAGGCTCGAATGGTGAGCCCTATTTTAATTATGTGGGTTACGAACCCGTCAATTCAGCAGATAAAAATGTTGACCCTAATCGTTGGCAACCTAAATATTTTTCTGACGGAAAGGGAGGAAAATATGCTCCAGGATGTTTGACTCCATTTTGGGATAAAGTTAAACCTATCGCATTAAAATCAGGAGACCAGTTTCGTCCAGGACCTCCACCGATGATCGGTTCAGCGCAATTGGAAAAGGAAGTTCAAGAGGTTATCGAATTACAAGCGCATCTTACTGATTACCAAAAGGCATTGGTAGAGTTTATGAGAGACGGTCCACAATCCGTGCAACAAGCAGGACATTGGTTAAAATTTGCCCAAGATGTTTCTCGAAGAGATAACCACACGCTTGACGAAGATGTGAAAATGTATTTTTATAATCAGGTTGTTGCAATGGACGCCTTCATTGCCTCTTGGGATTCAAAAATGTTCTACGACTATGCCAGACCGTATGCATTGGTGCATCAATACTATGAAAAACAACAAATTAAAGCTTGGGGAGGTGAAGGGAAAGGAATGATAGATATGAACGGAAAAGAATGGAGACCATATTCTCCCGAAATATTTTTATGTCCTCCATTTCCAAGTTATACTTCAGGTCATAGTACCATTAGCGGAGGTTGTGCGGAAGCTTTAAAAATATGGACAGGAAGTGAAAAATTTGGTTCCGAAGCGACATTAGTTGCAGGAGCTTTGACAGAGCCTGATAATTTAGGCGATACAATTGTTTTGAAATTTCCAACATTTACAGAAACCGCAGAAATGGCAGGTATTTCAAGAGTTTTGGGCGGTTATCATATACAAGCGGATAATGTTGCTGGATTGGAATTAGGTAGAAATGTGGCGAAGGAAGTTTGGAAATTTTATAAGCAACATATTGGAGAAGATTAAAAACGCTATACAATCGAGTAGACGGCTCCGCCCAATATTAAGCGGAGTGCGCCTCTCACACTACTGTACCTACGGAGCTCTTATACGGTGATTCGATCGTGATACACGAACACGAATAGTATTCTTTGCCTCTAAAATTAATCTGTAGTGGCGCCCTTAAAACTGCTCTAGCTTAAGCGGATCGTTTATTCTATGATTTCGTAATCAATGCTTAATTTTCGCAACGCTCTTAAGGGAGCATTAGCGTTTGGATCGACCTCTATTTCTATACTGTCTCCTTCTAACAATATATCCGTCAATTCACTCGCCAAAGATTCATCCATATTTGCAATCTCTACGAAACATCTAGAGATCGTTCGTTTATTCGGTCTATCAGCGTCACAAGACAATAAATTTAATTTCATGTTTTTTTTATAAAGATAATATACTTCAGTGGATATTAAATAATTTGGGAATCTTATTCTGCCATTATTTTCCGACTGAAAACAGTTTTTTTGTAAGAATGCTTGTATACACGGATCAATCAGAGGATTTTTTCGTCTTAAAGTCACTTGGACAGGAAGCATTTTTTTAGGCGATCCTCCCTTTTTTTCGTTTCCAATACTTATCTACTTGCCATGCAACAACTAGATATACAAGCACATTTATCGGGTAAAAAACAATGGCAAAAAAGGCTCCATATACCGTACTGGCATGTTCTCCAATAAGATAACGTATACAATCTATTGAATAGATATAGGTCAAATACATTAAAAATGGATTGATAATGCTTCCTAAAATAGCAACCCAGTTATATTTAGTGGAAGATTTTTTTCTATAATTTTTAGCTAAAATAAAATGTATGATAATCAGTAAAGCCAACATGATTAGCGAAAGGTAATAAGGTCCTATAGCAATAAGAAAAAGGGCTTTTTTATTAATTTGGGGGTTAAACTTAATTTCTAAGGTTTGAGTTGGGATACGGTCGAATTTCCATCGCATAATTCCATGTTCAAGGTCTTGGCTTTGAAAACGTAGGTTGGTCTCTATTTTTTCTATTAAAGATCCTGCATCGAGTTCGATTTCTAAGTGCTCAAAATGCTTCCAATATTTAGCTGGGTATAAGGAATATCGGAACGAATACTTTTTCACCCAATCGCCCTCAAACACCCAAGGTTTAGCGACATATTTAATCTTGACCGTGTGCAGCCCTAAGGACAAGTCTACTTCAAAATATTTTAGATTGCTTAGTTTTTCAATAAAACCATTTTTTTCATCTAGTTGAATTGCCACCGACTCCCCTTCTTCCAAAAAATAGTTAAACCCTTTCGTTTTGCTGCTATCGGTCTTAGAATAATAATTATAGGGAAACGCTTTTAGTTCCACTAAATCTCCATCTAGCCAAACCTGAAAGTCTTCTTTGTATTCAAGTGCCAAAAATAAGAGCGGAATATTCAGCCCTTCTTTCGTTGCATTAATAAGATAATTAATTTCATAGGAGGCTTCTTCAAACGTTGAATCGAGTTTGATTTTTATGTGCTCCTTCTTAATTTCGACAAATTGATTGATAAAAGGAGATGCTCCAAGTGTTCCTTTATGCCAAGGCGAAGCCATATTCCCAAAGGAAGAATGAATCGTAATTATAAAAAAAAGTAAGAGTAATTTAATTTTCATTGCTTTTGGATTTAGATTTGGATTTGGAAGCCTACTATAGAACCTCGATGCCTTGAACCTTCAAAGGTAAAAATACATTTTTGTCTATTCCTTATTTCAGTTTCAGTTTCCAAATACGACGATCAATTTCTGGCTCCCAAGCACATCGAAATTTTGCCGCCGCTAATTTACCCACATAACGCCAATGCCAAGGCTCTTTCTTTATTTTCGAGCGTTCTCTAAAATAGTAACTAGGCACCCAACCAAAATCAAAGGCATTCTGTAACAACCAACGAAATTTTTTATGATTAACGTTCTTCAAATCTATTGCCGTACACAAATGATGCTCAGAATAACCAGGCTTTTCCGCCTGATGCCCTCCTAGCTTATCGTGCAAGTGTTTTTGTTCACTGTAGCTCCGATACGTATTGTTTAAGTTTAATTCAATCCCTACTTGTTGAGCAAGACCCCTCATCTCCTCCAAGCTTCTATTCGCCTCATAATGTAAGATTAAATCACCGTCTTGCTCCATTCTCTGATGATCGTGATAAGGGCTGTATTGTTTTGTTGTATAATTAAACGGAATTCCAACAGGCGCTCCAAGAAAATCAATTTGTATTTTCTCAACGGGGACTTCCACACCAAATTCCTCAGCCGTTCGTTTACTCAACTCCAATCGACGCTCATAGTGCATCCAAGCTTTTTCGCAAGCTTGTGCCTGAATCAAAGTACTCATAAACACCCCCAACAATAGATAATAAATACGCTGCATGTTCAAAATTAAAATTCAAAAAAAAAGGTGTAAGTACACTATGTACCTACACCCGTATTTCTCATAAAAATCGTTCGTTAAATTACAATATTGACCATTCTTTTTGGAACAACAATGACCTTTCGAATGGGCTTTCCATCAATCCATTTTTGTACTTCCTCTACCGCCAAAGCCTCTTTTTCGATGGTTTCTTTAGTCGCATCTGCTCCAACAGTGATCGTCGCACGTTTTTTTCCTTTAATACAAACAGGATACGTAATCGTGCTTTGTACCAAATACGCCTCCTCATGTGCTGGATAGGTTCCATTTACATGCACAGAACCTTCGTTTCCTAATTTGCTCCACAATTCTTCTGTAATAAAGGGCGCAAATGGAGCCATTAAGACGATCAACACTTCCAAGATTTCTCGTTTGCTACAATTCGCTTTCTTCAACTCATTGGTTGCCACCATAAAGTGTGCAATACAAGTATTAAAAGAGAAGTTTGCGACATCTTGATTCACTTTCTTGATGGCTGTATGCAAGGTTTTTAACTCTTCTGGAGTCGCTTTTTCATCCGTTACAATCCATTCGCCTTCGTTGTGGAACAAATTCCAAAACTTACGCAAGAATTTCGATACGCCTGTGATTCCTTTTGTATCCCAAGGTTTACTATCTTCCAAAGGCCCTAAGAACATTTCGTACATACGGAAACAATCCGTTCCATATTGGCTGACCACATCATCTGGATTGACGACATTAAAGTACCGCTTAGAAATTTTCCCTACCTCACTTTTAGTAATCACCTGACCTGCTGCATTTGTCACAAAAACAGCATTATTATAATCAGGTCTCCAAGCCTTAAATTGCGCTCTACCATCCTCATTCAAATACGACTCTGGCTTACCATAGTCCGTCATAAAATCAATATGCACTGGAATTTGAGCAAACTCTTGTCCTTCGTATTCAGACAATTTATCCGCACTAACAAAAACAGATTTTCCATCTTGTTTTTCCTTCAACATATACAAGAACTCAATTACGCCTTGCAACATGCCTTGATTCACCAATTTCTTGTACGGTTCACGCGTTGGAACCATGCCCAAATCAAACATGAACTTGTGCCAGAAACGAGAGTACATCAAATGTCCAACCGCATGCTCTGCACCACCAACATACAAATCGACCTCTTGCCAGTAATTCACCGCTTCTGCGCTAAAAGGTTCTGCATCATTCGTAGGGTCCATATAACGCAAGAAATACCAAGAAGAACCTGCAAAACCAGGCATCGTATCAATCTCACGAGTCATGCCACCTTCCTTCACCCAATCCTCAGCCCTAGCCAAAGGAGCTTTTCCTTCTTTGGTTGGTTTAAAATTGTCTAAAGTAGGCAATTCCAAAGGCAAATTGGTTTCGGCATGCGACACACCATCCGCATCATATTTTATTGGGAAAGGTTCTCCCCAATAGCGTTGACGACTAAAATTCGCATCACGCAAACGGTAATTGATTTTCCCTTCTCCTATTTTCTTTGTATTAATTTCTTCAATTGCTTTGGTAATCGCTTCGACTACTGGAAGTCCATCCAAGAAGCCAGAATTAACCATGACCCCAACTTTATCACCAATAGCAGCGCCTTCGTGTGCCGATTGGTCCACCACTTGCACGATATCCAAGTCAAAATGCTCCGCAAAGCGTGCATCTCGTTCATCGCCACTAGGAACCGCCATAATAGCCCCCGTTCCGTAGCTAATCAAGACATAATCCGCAATCCAAACAGGAACTTCCTTCCCTGTAAATGGATTCACAGCATAGGCCCCCGTAAACGCCCCTGTAATGGTCTTCACATCTGCCATACGATCTCTTTCCGAGCGACTGTTGGCATAGGCTTGATATGCTGTAATCGCTTCTTTTTGTGCTTCTGTGGTAATTTCTGCCACCAAATCATGCTCTGGAGCCAAAACCATAAAAGTTGCTCCAAAAATAGTATCTGGGCGCGTCGTAAAGACTTCAATTTTGTGTGTACTATTGGGTACGTCAAAGAACAACTGTGCGCCTTCTGAGCGTCCAATCCAGTTGCGTTGTTGTGTTTTCAAGGCTTCTGAGAAGTCCACTTGCTCCAAACCATCCAACAAGCGTTCGGCATAAGCCGTAATCCGCAACGCCCATTGACGCATTGGTTTTTTCACCACAGGATATCCGCCACGTTCAGAAACACCGTCTTTGACTTCATCATTTGCCAAAACAGTTCCCAACTCTTCACACCAATTCACAAAGCCTACTTTGCGGTACGCCAAACGATAGTTCATCAAAATATCGTCTTGTTCTTTAGGACTATACCCGCTCCACTCCTCTGCCGAAAACGTCGTTTCTTGGCTAGAAGTAGCTTGAACGTTTGCATTGCCCTCTTGCTCAAAAGTAGCCACCAAGGTTTCAATTGGAGTTGCTTTATTCGTTTCATTATTATAATAATGTCCAAATATTTTCAAGAAGATGTGCTGCGTCCATTTATAATAGCTTGGATCAGACGTATTCACCGAACGGCTCCAATCAAAGGAAAAACCTAGGTTATCCAACTGTTTACGATAAAAACGAATGTTCTCACTCGTAGAAACCGCAGGATGCACCCCTGTTTGAATGGCGTATTGCTCTGCTGGTAAACCAAACGCATCATAGCCCATTGGATGTAAGACATTATACCCTTGCAAACGCTTGTAACGTGCAAAAATATCACTTGCAATATATCCTAGTGGATGCCCTACATGTAGCCCTGCTCCAGATGGATAAGGGAACATATCCAATACATAATACTTGGGTTTTGAGGTATCATTAGAAGTTTTGTACACTTCATTTTCTACCCAATACTGTTTCCATTTCGCCTCAATCTCGCCTGATTCGTAATCCATTGTAATAATAAATAGTTGATTAATTGATAAGTACCGTTAATACTGCTGCCGCTTTCACTCCTCGAAGGAGATACTCCTGTACGCTGATTTAATGAACGAAAATATACAAAGTTTTTGAAAGTGGTTACTTAACAATTGTAGTTTTTTGAAAATAGTTTCAAACTATTCCTTTTTCGTCTTAAATCAACTTAAGATCAGCCGATATAATTATTTTTAAAAAAAAATGTTATGCCTACAAAGGATTCAAACCAATCTAAAAAAAAGGCTTAAAAAGACAGCAAGCCAAATAAAATTTCGCATTCTAGATTAGAATAAAATTTTAGATGCAAGGCATTATTTCCAAGTTAAAAACTAGCTTGACTTTACGGTATTAAAATTGCATCTTCGCAGTCAAGTTGTTTAAATATTCCCAAAAAGGACAACCGCTTTATAAAAGTTGTTTAGAATTTAAACACCACCTTCCTATATTTTTTAACCCCCAAATTTTTTATCATGAAATCCATTTTCCTATTTTTTATTCTATCCATTTTTTTCGTTCAAACTAGCTTTGGACAAAGCCAAAAGACCTTTGTAAAGTCTTTATCTGCCAATGCATCGAGCATTGCGATTGACTTAGGCGGCAAAACCGAAGTGACAGAATGGGAAGAATCATTCATTCGTGTGACCACTACGATAGAATTAAGCAACTTCAACGAAGATATTCTGAAGCGTTTGGTTGCTGTTGATCGTTATAGTATAGAAACAAGCACCGACAATGGCCTTATGACGATTACAATGCCCAAATTAGGTACAAAAGTTACGATTAGAGGGCAGCTTCTGAATGAAATTTTAACCTATGAAATTCTTGTCCCTAAAGGAATGACTATTGAAATGGTCCAAAACCATAACAATGCTGCTAATGTGAATTAATCCGCTCTATCTT
>CACVAQ010000424.1:13919-16068 GCA_902727865.1 uncultured Aureispira sp.
TTATTTTTAATAACAGAACAAAAAAAGCCATTCCGCAATCGGAATGGCTTTTTCATTTTAGCGACACGTCTATCTTACTTAAGTTATGGTAAGCAATACTGCAAGCCTAAATATTATCAAAAGACAGTGCTTTTATAAGCTAAAATAGAACCTTGATGCACTTTATCTAGGTCGGTGTATAAATTCGCCATCTTGAAATTCGTAGTTTTCTCCGTTTAGTTTTACCGTTCCACCATTCACCAAGTCCCCAAGATTCGTAATATCTTCTTCCATCGTATGAACAGAGCCTTTTGTTTTGCGAGCAATCCGCATATATTGTGAATTAATTGCCCTTCTTCTAGAATAAGCTCCGCCACAGATAATAATACGAACAGGAATCTTTAATTTTTGTATTAATTGAATATCCCGCACTTTGCACAAACCGTCTGCGATCAAAATTAACTCTTCTCCTTTTTTACGTTGCGCAACGGCTCCAAGAAGTGCTTCAATATCATTTTCAGGGCCCATTCCGCCACTACCCGCACGAGTACCTTTCTGCATCGTAGCAATAATTGTATTTAGGTCTTCTATCTTTCCTTGACAATGATAAAGCCCGCCAGAAGCGCCTATTGGTCCATCAGGATGATTGTCCCCATCGTTAAAAAAGACGTATTTTGTTTCACCACCTTTAATCAGATTGAGTGCATGCCAGATTAAGACTTGTTGATAATAAGGAGACATACTTCCAGTGATGTCGGTCACAACAATTTTGTTCTGCCAAGAGCCTTTGAGTCGATTGAGAACTGCTAGAACAAGTTTTTGATGTTTAACAAATATTGCGGGGTCCTTCTCTAATAGCGTTTTATAGTGGTCGGCTAATTTCAATAGATCTTTTTCGATCAAGGCAGGTGTTTCATTCATTGCTAAACAACCATAGATCGAAGACTTTCCAGCCAAAAAGGCGGCCTGTCTTTCTTTTTTTAGTTCTAAAGCTTCTATTTCCCAAGCTTTGGTAATCGAATCTCGATAGAGTCGATCTTTCTCCAGCCAGGCATCTCTTACCCCACGTGCTTTAGCACTTAAGCTTTTGTGCTTAATGTCGTGAATAAAGAATTTTTTTGGCGCTTGAATAAGAGGAAAGTCACTGTTAAAAGGCGTTTTAAACGTATAGCTGCCCCCAAGAGGAATCAAGACTTGTCCAAAGCCTTCTTTATTGGTTTTGCAGGTGTAGACTTCGCCCGTTTCTTGAATCGTAATGGTAAATGTTTCTTCGTTGGAATAAGCATCTAGGTCTTCAAAATTAAAATTCAATAGCCCACTTTTATAGTTTGGATAGAGCGTCCAATCTTCATGACGTTGAAAGATAATTTTTTGTTGTTGGGTTAGGTTTGCGGTTTGATCTAACGTAAACAATTTATACTCAGGCGCTCCTTCAAAACTTACAGTATAAGCAGCATCGTTGGTCAATTGAAAACTTTTCAGACCTCTTTCATTGGTCATTCCTTCATAAATTTCCCCTGTTTTGAGGTTCTTTAGGGTCACTAACTCTTCAATAGGTTCTTCTTTATCATTCACCACGAACATTTGTATCGTAACCATATTCCCTGCATCTTCGATGGCTTCTCCCAAAGGAGCGTAAGAAAGTGGCACGGTATAGCTTTGGTTTCCAAGATTTGGCATATCAAATTTGACCTCCATATTACCTCCTTCTATAGACAATAAGTAGACCTCTCCTATGGGTAACAACATAGAAAACAGACCTTCTTTGTCGCACATTCGTTGAATTTCTTTGCTCTTTTTAGGAATTTTGATATTAATCAAGGCATTGGAAACAGGTGCTAGGTTTTTATCTTTGACTTCAAAGGTAACTAAGGCGGTTTTATCGGTCGGTTTGAGTTGCTGTGCAAATAGATTCGATACCAATACAGAAGTAGTGCTTATTAATAGTAACGTAAATAGAAGTTTCATATAAAGATCGCTTGAAGTAAAATGATTGGAATACTTCTATAATGCAAAGTCTTTAAAAGGTTACTTTTAAGTTTAAAAGCACTCTTCCAAAATATCTGCTCCATTTACGCTAGCAATAGGATAAGTTGGTCTCTTTTTTTGGGATTTTTTCATTTAATTTACCTTGTATGCCAACCATTTACATAAAACATTCGTTTTATAA
>CACVAQ010000425.1:0-3958 GCA_902727865.1 uncultured Aureispira sp.
TGTGTTTATGAATCTTATGATTGCTTGGGCAATGGGAAAGGATTATATTGCATTTATTCTCAATGTGAGTTAAATATAGATACAATTATATCTATTGAGTTTGTTCTAAATCCAAATTACATAAAGCCTCCGAAAGATATATCTGTTACTAAATGGAAAAAAGAGAATTATCTGTATATAGCTGATGGTAAGTTTTTTGTTGCTAAAGGGCACGAGCTTCGAACTAGTTTTGTCCTGTCTTATGTATTTGTAGAAGAAAATTTTATACATACTGATTTTGTTCCTGTTGGTTTTGAACCGCCTACTCAATGGGGGTATTTTGCTTATTGGGATTTTGGTGAACAAAAAGGAATTTTAAAAAATGGTTTTAGGTCTGGAAAATGGGAAATTAGAGGCTACGAAACTTCTGATTTAACAGGAGTTGTTACAATTACTCCTGTTTATTTCAAAGAAATTTGTACTTACAAAGAAGGTAAAAAAAATGGTCGTGCTTATCAATATGAAAAAACGGACTTGAATACGCTAGACAATTGGGAGCAAAGCCCTTCTAAAAGTATTAATTATGAAAATGGGGTTGTTGAAGGTTGGTTATATGAATACGATTCGGTGGGACAAAAAATTGATTCTACCTTATACAAGAATAATGAGGAGCTACGATAGAAGGTCAAAATTGGATTGACACAGAAATTTTTTATAAAAACCAAACATGAAAACAGCCAAAGGAATCTTAAAAATACTCTTACTTTATCTTATTGTTTTTTGGATTTTAGGACTTTTAAACCACCTAGTTATCCAAGGCGCTGCAATAGAAAATACCACAGGTTTTATACAAGCCATCTTTCATAGGGATGTGTTCTATCTATATTTTGTTGTTGCTGGATTTGAAGTATGGAGATTTTTATCAAAAAAAAGAAAGTAACCCTTAAATAGGTTTACAAAGGACTAGCGGACACAAGAACAGGTACTACTTAAAGTATCTGTTTTTGTGTTTTAAATAATAAGCTTACATTTAGGGTTTATTGGATCAATGAAATAAGTACTATCCGTACAGAAAAACAAATAACATGCTTAGAATCGTATTAACCTATGGACCTGCTTTAATTTTTTCCCTACTCAGAATTCCTGCCTATCAAGAGGCAAAAGGGATGATTTGGACCGACGCTATCGTTGCTGGTAGTTTGGGCTTGTTGGGCGGCTATGCGTATAAGTTTATCAAACGAAAACAGGAGCAGAAAGCAAGCGAGGCAGTAGGGAAGACAGAAGCAGAAATAGAGGTGTAAAGGTTATTTTGGGGAGCTGAGGATTGTTGCGATTCAAAATAGGGGTGAAAATAAATGCGGAGATACGTCTTTTTGTAAAAAAAAAGCATCTATCTCAGAAGAGGTCTATTTTTAATAAACTATTCTTTTAGTTAAAGTTTGGACGTGGACTCACGTTTTAAAGTTAAGAGCACGTTACAAAGAATGAGAAAAGCACCGAAGGATCTAATCGGTTTAGGTTCGTCGTACATTTATTTTTCTAACATTAAATTCTCCCCAATTATGAAAGAGTTTTTTAAAATGTCTTTTTTGCTTTTATGTAGTTTTAGTTGTAGTAGCTATGCCCAAGCACAAGATACCAACAGAGAAACGTTAAAAAAGCAAAAAGAAAGTGCTGTTTATTTTGCTTCTGGAAGCTCCGAACTAAGTTCGACAGCGATTGCATCGCTCCATGATTTTCTCTTAAATGAATCCAATTTAGAGGCGGTCGAATTTCGACTACAAGCCTTTACGGATGATGTCGGAAGCCCAGAACGGAATGCTTTATTAGCAAAAAATCGTGCGACTAAAGTACAAGCCTATTTAAATAAGCAAGATATTCCTATTCATAAGATCGAAATACAAGCGTTTCAGCAACTTCATTTGAATCCAGATGGGAACGTCGTGGAGCAGCGGGCAAATAATCGACGAGTAGTCGTTGAGCTTTGGGGAATAGCGCTAGAAACAGGAGAAGACTTGGCGAATGTCGATGCCTTGACGATTGAAAATTTTTTTAATCAACCCCCAGAAGCGTATCAACAAGATTTTAGTTTTAGTGCGGCCAAAGGAACCGTGATAGAAGGCGAAAAAGGGACGGTCTTGCAAATTCCGTCGAATTGTTTTGTCGATTCAAAGGGGAATATAGTGACGGGAGAAATTTCGTTCCTATTGCAAGAAGCGTATAGTTATGGGGATATGTTGTTTCAAAATTTGACGACGGTATCGAATGGAGAATTATTAGAAACAGGTGGAATGCTTTTTATAGAGGCCAAAGATAC
Source organism: uncultured Aureispira sp. (assembly GCA_902727865.1). Taxonomy (GTDB): domain Bacteria; phylum Bacteroidota; class Bacteroidia; order Chitinophagales; family Saprospiraceae; genus Aureispira. Next base: position 2,297 of record CACVAQ010000425.1, read on the forward strand.
CGCAGGGAATGTGTTGGAAATTCGGGAAGGAGTGGAGATTATTGCCGCAATGGCGAGTGCGTCGGCAAAGTTGCCAGGTATGCAGACCTTTGAAGGCGAATTGGATACGCTCACGAATGAGGTCAATTGGGTGGCAACAAACGAGCCTTTATTAACAGATACTCAACCGACTTCTACGGCTAGGGCGTCGCAGGTTTCTTCTAATAGAAATAGATTGTATCAAAAAAGTAGCCTTAATGAAAATTTGGATGGACTTAAAAAAATTCCTACTTGGACGTTAAAATTGCCAAAAGAGGTTGAGAAACCTAAATTTAGGTTGCGTGTGCCTAAATACCCTCGTTTGTATGAGTTGCCGCAACCAAATAAAGAAGCGTTGAAGGCTAAAAAAGCTCAAGGAAATCTATCCGATGCTTTATACAATAGTAGAATCCGTAAAAAATTCCTAAAGCTTAAAAGTGCTTATTTAAAACGAAAAAAAAGCAACGAAGCGAAAAAAAATACGTATAAACAAGATAGCATTCAGTATGAAAAAGGCTTGGTTAAGCACGGCAAAAATACCTCTAAGTATGAAGCCTATAATGCCTCTATGCGTTTGGTTTTAGAAGAAATGCGGGAGAATATGGCGAATTTTGACTTGGGTGTCTATATAGATGAATACAATGAGCTGAAAAACTTTTCAAGAAAATTTCAACAACGAAATATACGCCTGTCTGGAGGAAAACAATATGTTGAAGACCAATTAAAAAACAATTCGATTTATGATACAGTTGCTCAAAGCTTACAGGCTAAATTGAAGGCAATAAATCTAATCTCATTGACCGAAGAACAAGGAGCATTATTAGCATCTTGTTGGTCTAAAAAAGCGGCAAAAAAACTAGGCAACTATTCTTTTAGAACGAAGTATAGCTACGCCAAATATAAAACCAATACGTATCGAGTGACCAATATATATAATCGCTCTCCTGAAACAGGCAATATGAAACCGTATCACTTGCGACAAACTCGTAGAATGAAAGGCATTGTAGAGGAACTGTATAATTATAGATCTTTGCTTAAAGTGGGGGATGACGTACAAAAAAATAAAGAAAAAGTGTTGCCTGTTCTTACTCGTTTTTTGAATCTGGAAAAAGCGATTATTGACCTAGAAAAAGAATTTTTGGAGCTTCGAACAGAACTGAATATTTTAGAGCCTATCGATGTAGCGAGCATCTATGGGAATGCGATGCGAATTCGAAGAGCAGGATGGCTGAATTGTGACCGTATTATGGAGCGATTCAATATAACAGAACTGGAAATTATCACGGGGTATACTGAAAATACACGTGTGATTGTGGTAACTGCTGGGAGGGTGAAATCAATGCTTTCGGCAATTCCTGATCAAATAAGTTTTAAAATTCCTCAAATTCCTAGAGGTCGAATGGTTAAGGTCATCGGAATTAGAACCTTAGGCGATACGGTGGAAGTCTTTGTCGAAGAGGGGACGGTGCAAAGTTTAAAAGGCGTACAGCCTACGTTTAAGAAAAAAACAAAAGAAGAAGTAGAGGCTATGATGACTGCTATTTAGTTGTTTTTAGGCAATTTTTAGAATAGACTATCTCTCTGAATCTTCTAATTGTGCTTTTTCCCAACCAATCATAGACATTTTACGTGTTTTGTTCCATT
>CACVAQ010000425.1:4058-11662 GCA_902727865.1 uncultured Aureispira sp.
AAGTAGAGGCTATGATGACTGCTATTTAGTTGTTTTTAGGCAATTTTTAGAATAGACTATCTCTCTGAATCTTCTAATTGTGCTTTTTCCCAACCAATCATAGACATTTTACGTGTTTTGTTCCATTTGTAGGCATTAATCGCTCCAATAGAGCGAATGACTCGGTGGCAAGGAATTAGATAAGCAATATGATTTTTACCAATGGCAGAACCAACCGCACGGCTTGCGTTTGGGTTTTGAATCGCACGAGCTATTTGTTGATAGGATTGCAAGCCACCAAATGGAATTTTGAGCAAGGCTTCCCAAACTTTGATTTGAAAAGGTGTTCCTGATAACAAAAGCGGAATGGGCTGCCCTGAATGGGACGTAAAAATCTGCTTGGCTAGCCTTGCTGTTTTCTCTTTGTTTTCTAGAAAAATGGCCGAACTAAAGCGTTTTTTTACTGCCGCTAACTCGGTTGTATTACTGCCTTCCAAAAAATCTAAGGCACAGATGCCTCGTTCAGTTATTGCCAAGAAGCAAGGCCCAAAAGGGCTCGGATGATTTCCATAATAAATCGTTAATCCTTTGCCTTTTTGTTTGAATTCACCAGGCGTAACAGCTTCTATTTTAACAAACAAATCATAGGTTCTAGACGTTGCTGATAAACCAACGGTTTCTGATAAAGCTAAAATGTTGGGGGCATTGTCTATGCCTTTTTTTAGCTGTTGTAAGGTTAAGTACTGTAAGAATTTTTTGGGCGAAATCCCTGCCCAGGCTTTGAATATTCGTTGAAAATGAGGTTTGCTCAAATGAATATGGGCCGCAATATCATCTACTTTTGGCTGTGCATTCAAGTTTTGTTCGATGTATTGCAATGCGGTTTCGATTCTTTGATAATTGATCGTTTCTTTCATCATACAAATTTAAGCGATCGTATTGAGAAGGGCAACCCGAAACGTGCTGTTTTTTATTTTAAGTAAGTAGATGGATAAATCTTCCATTACAAATTCAAAAACTGCAACTGTTCCATAATCCATGCTAAGTTTGTTTTAATAAAATAACCTGCCCCAGCGAGTAAAGCGGCTAAAATTAAGCCTGCCCAAACAAAATCAACTTTTTTGTACACAAACCAATAAAACTTGTCGCAAGAGTTCCAAATCGTGAACAACAACCCAATCCAAAATAGATTCTCAATACCATACATTAAGGCAATCACCAAAACACCTAAGGCTGCAATTAAAGCCAAACCTTCAAGGATTATTTTTTTGATCGGATTTTTCTTAAAACGATAAATATAATTGATATAAAACAAGCCCAAAAAGGCAACCAATGGAATTAAAGAAGTCATACCAACTTCAAAGACACGAAGGTGTGGTTTTAGAGCAGCCAAAACTGGAATATAATTGGTATAAAAAATTAGCCAAGATAAGAGCGTCAATAGGAACGTCAAAAGGGTTAGTCGCAAAACAAAAGGCGTATTATCTTTTTTGAATCCAAGCATAATCAAACCAGAATCCATATAAAAAGCAAAGCCAATACTTGAAATAAAGGAACTAACGGCCAAGAAGCCAACAAAGGCATTATTATAATAATATGCAATAAAACTCCACAAGATCGTTAAAACCCAAGAGCCAATATTACCATAGAGCACGGTTCTTTTTTTTCCTTTTCGATGATAAATACTGTAAGAAATTAAGGAACCTAAGGCAAAGGACGTAAATAAAACAACATACTCATTTGGAATGAAATAGAGCAAAAGAAACAGCCCAATATAGGCGGTAGGTTCCCATGTTTTTGCAATGAAACGAGCAATTGCCTGTAAGATTTTTTTGACTAGGTCCTGCTTTAAAAGCTTTTTAATAAGTTGGACAATTGGACGTAAAATTAAACTTAATAAAGGACCTAAAATAACCAATAACAAGAGGGCAGAGAGTACATAAAAAGTAGACCCAATCCAATCAATGCGTTGTGCAGGAACAATTTGCTGCAATTCTAAGCCTTTAATATCGACTTGGAATTTTTCGTTGGCTAATTGCCCTAAATAAGTCGTTTTTTCTTCAAAAATAGCTTCAGAAATACTTTCCTCATTGCGTAGGTCAATTAAGAGATTGTATTGCGCTTGCAATTCCGTCACAGTTTTGGGCTCATAATTGTCGGCAAAGAGCGAAAAGGAACTCGCTAAAAAAAGGAACAGAAATAGGTATTTCATAGTAAGCGTTTTGGTCAGCTTAAAGCCAGTTTTCTTTCAAAAAATCAAACTCATTAGGGTGTTTTTCTAAAACATGGTCTATGGTTTTGCAAGTAGAACACTTGTGACAGCGTTTTAATTCCCAATTAGCAGCGCCTTCTGGATAACGACAAGACCAAGTAAGTTTCAAGATGTTAGGCGGAATGCTTTTCATGACCTCGTATTTTAGCATCTCTTTGAGCGGGAATACAATTTTAAAATTGGCTTTGCTGCGCTCGCTAACCAAATATAAGATTTTTTCAATTTGATCCAACCGCTCTTGGAATCCCTCTTGCAAATAATCGTCCGCAATCGCTCCTTCCACCAGTTCCGAAATTTCGGGATGCGCTCTAAGACAAGTTGCAGCGGCAAAATTGACCGCTTCGCTATCCCAAATAGGAGGAGGACCTAATTGTGAATAATCAAAGGACAAACGTTTGAAGGTGAAGTTTTGAATGCCCATGCGTCGCAATTCGTCTAGAATGTTGTTGACGGCTTGTTCTTCTTTGACGGTTCGGCTGGCACATTCGCCATTAATCAAATTGACTTTGAAGACTAAAAATTGCTGTTCAGGATTCTGAGTCAGCGTTAAGTACAAACCTGCGGTACTATCAATGCCTCCAGAGAATGGAATCAAAGCTTTATAATTCATTTTTTTAGTTTAATAAGTTCGCGTGAAGCGCTATTCAATGTTTTGTTCGCTTTGTTACTCGCTCCGCTCGTGAGCGGTTTATCTTGTAACTATACGTTTAATAATAGACTGAAACCTTGCTTTAGTCGCAAATAATATACTCTTTAAAATCGCCCCGCATGCAATGATTAGAGCTGGTAGAGGCACCATAACCGCCACTATTGAGTAAAGCCAAATAAGCACCTTCTTCTACTAAAGGTAGCAATTTATCCTCCGAAAAAAGATCAACAGGCTCGTTAATATTTCCCGCAAGAGTTGCTTTTAATTTTTGATTGTCTTTGGGCTCAACAAGCGGCACGGCTTCTAGATTCATTTTATAATAAGCATATTCATAATTCATGTTCATACCCGTATCAATTCCAATAAAAAGCGTTCCTTTTTTTTCTTCCACCGTATTCACTTGGGTAATTAGAACCCCCGCATCTTTGACCAAATAATCTCCAGGCTCGAAAGCCAATTGCAAGCCTTTTTTGTTGGCATAGGCACAGACAATAGCCGCCCATTCCTTAAGATCAAGCATTTGATCGCCTTGATTTTGGGGAACGCCTAATCCGCCACCCAAATTTAAGGTTTTGACACTAGGAAACAAGCAAATAAAAGCATCAATCACCTTAAAAATAGAAGGCAATCGCTCCAGCTGGTCGCTCAAAAAACCAGAGCCAGAATGGCAATGAACTCTTGTGATGTTTAGCTTAGAATGCTCGATGAGTGCTTTTAAATCCGCCCACTGTTCTTGATAGATTCCAAATTTAACAATTTCGTTGCCAGAGTACTCTAAATCTTGATTGTAAGCCATGCCGATATTAGGATTGATCCGAATACCAATGTCACGGGTTTGGTTCGCATGAAGTTGAATGAAACGTCGAATAGGGCTGATGGCATCAAAATTAATTTGAATTGTAGGATGCTGCACCAACGTTTTTAAATCCTGTTGTGATAAAGAAGTACCCGTATAGGTAATCTCTTTTTCTTGAAATCCATATTGAATGGCTCGATCCAACTCATTGGGAGAGCAAACGTCAATTCCAATCCTTGTTTTTGCTTTTAGATGACTTAAAATTGCTGCATGTCGATTCGCCTTCATGGCATAATAAATCCTATACTTTAGGGTGTGGGCATCTAAAGCCGTAGTGAGGGCTCTATATTTATCTAGGATGCGTTGAATGTTATACACATAAAAGGGGGTTGGCTTATTTTGAACAAAATGAGAGAGGTTGGTTGCCGCAAGATTCAAATGTCCTTGCAGATAGTTCAATCCCTTGCGTTCCCACCAATAGTTGTTCTTTTTTGTTTTTAATGGCGCTCGGTTATGCTCAAAAAAACGAGCATAAATGACGGCCGTACATTGACAAGGAGGGGCACCACAGGCCGTACAGGTATAATTCTGTTGGATACTTTCTGTCGTCCAGAAGTGTGGCACTTCTTTGAGTGGGGTACAAGCGTTGCGTTCCAAAATAGAACCAATGTGCGTGTGTGCAGATTTCCAAGCATCGCAGACCACGACGGGTACTTTGTTGGACAAAAAATCCAAGCCTTGTTCAACTAAAAAATTAGCCACTCCTTTTCCTTCAAAGGCTTTGTCTACAGCTGTTAAAGAGCGATAACCAAGCGTATCATAAGCCGAAAAATAGTCTAAAAACCATTGTTCTGCTTGTCTCATCTTTTTGGCAATTTGAGCACGAGGCGAGATTTCCATTAAAGAAAATCCAATGACTTGATGGTCTAAGAGAACGACCTGACAAAATTTAGAGGGATGGTCTAAATAAGTCGCTAATAATTCAGGGGCTAAAAAACCCTGCCCCAATTGCGCTTCACAGATTTTTAAAATAGAAGCACAATGACTTTTTTTGATAAAACTTAAACAATAGGATAATGTTTTAGGCATACATCAAATTTTTTGATAAAAGCTTTTTAATTAGAAAAGGAGGTTCTTTGACAAATCGTGTGGTAATAGTTTAAACCACTTTTTTTATTAGACAGTATGCCTCGTACCTTTTAAGTAGAAAGTCGTCTATTTTCTTATTGGTAATAAACGAATACGACTTTCTACTTAAAAGGTATATCCTAATTCATAGCTGTTAAAAGTTAGCCTATGGTTTCAACTCCACACGATTTGTCAATGAACAGAAAAGGAGAATATAAATAGGCGTAAAGCAAATATAAAAATAAAAAGCACGAATATAGAACGACGTTTCGTAATTCAAAAAACTTATTTATACCTTTAGGGACTAGCGAAAATCAAGACTATAATAGGATAACATGGATGTAAGATTAAAGGCATTTGAGCGACTACTCAATATAATGGACGAACTTAGAGAAAAGTGTCCCTGGGATAAAAAACAAACTTTAGAAAGTTTGAGTTTGTTGACGATCGAAGAAACCTACGAATTGGTCGATGCGATTCACGAAGGAGACATGGAGGAATTGAAAGGCGAAATTGGCGACTTAATGTTGCATCTAGTCTTTTATTCTAAAATAGCTAGTGAGAAAAAAAGTTTTGACATTACGGACGTTTTGAATGGGGTTTGTGATAAACTGGTCCATAGGCATCCTCATATTTATGGCGATGTGGTGGCAGAAGATGAGGAAGCGGTGCTAAAAAATTGGGAACAGTTAAAGTTACAAGAGAAGGGAAAAACTTCTATCTTACAAGGCGTACCCAAATCCTTGCCTTCGATGGTAAAAGCGTATCGAATCCAAGAAAAAGTAAAACAAGTCGGTTTTCAATGGGAAGAGATTGAAGATGTTTGGGACAAAGTGGAAGAGGAGCTAGGAGAGCTGCAAGTCACTATTGATGACCGAGAGAGTTCGGAACGAATTGCGGACGAATTTGGCGATGTGGTTTTTGCCTTAATCAATTATGCTCGTTACCTCAAAATAGACCCCGAAGCTGCCCTAGAAAAGACCAATAAAAAATTTATGCGACGGTTTAAATACATAGAAGATCATGCCACGAAACCTTTAACGGAGTTGTCTCTAGATGAAATGGATGAATTATGGGATGAGGCCAAAGGCTTGGAAAAAGAACAATAGCCGATTGTCTATAGGATGTTTTTTAGGCTAAAACTGCTGTCTAAAATTAAAAAAACTGTAAATTTATAAAAATACGATAATAATTAATCAACCATAAAACTACTACTAATAATGTATGTTTCTGACCGTTTAAAAAATATGGCGGAATCTGCCACGATCAAAATGGCTCAACTCGCTAGAGAATTGAAATCTCAAGGACATGAAGTCATTAGTCTTAGCTTGGGAGAACCTGATTTTGATACCCCCACGCATATCAAAGAGGCAGCCACTAAAGCCTTAGCAGATGGCTATACGAAGTATACGCCTGTTCCTGGATTGGTAGAGTTGCAAGAAGCAATTGTTACTAAATTTAAGCGGGATAATAAGCTTGATTTTGATAAAAATCAAATTGTAGTTTCTAATGGAGCAAAACAGAGTTTGGCAAACCTTTCTTTATCTTTATTGAACGAAGGAGATGAAGTGGTTATTTTTGCGCCTTACTGGGTTTCTTACAAAGAAATTATCAAACTAAGTGGTGCCGTACCTGTTTATGTTCATGCAACGATTGACAATGATTTTAAAATAACAGGAAGTCAATTGGAAGCGGCTATTACGGACAAAACACGGATGATTTTATTTTCTTCTCCTTGTAATCCAACAGGAACGGTTTATACAAAAGCAGATTTTGAGCCTTTGGTAGCCGTTTTAGAAAAATACACGGATTTGCTGATTGTTTCAGATGAAATTTATGAGTATATTAATTTCCTAGAAGCAGGACATTTTAGCATTGCTAACTTTGATTCAATCAAAGATCGTTGCGTTGTTGTCAATGGTTTTTCTAAAGGCTTTTCGATGACAGGCTGGCGTTTGGGCTACATGGCTGCACCTCTTTGGGTTGCAAAAGCTTGTGCCAAAATGCAAGGTCAATTTACTTCTGGAGCCAATGCCTTTGGACAAAAAGCAGCGGTAGATGCGCTGTTAGGAGATATGACGCCAACACGTGAGATGAATCAAACGTTCCGAAAGCGTCGAGATTTGGTGATCGGTTTATTAAAAGATATTGATGGTTTTAAAGTAAACTTCCCAGAAGGTGCTTTTTATGTCTTCCCAAATATCAGTGCGCTTTATGGCAAATCTGCTGATGGAAAGGTAATTAATAGTTCTGCGGACTTTTGTGAATATATTTTGTACACGGCTCATGTCGCAATTGTGGCAGGAAGCGCTTTTGGCGCAGATGACTGTGTGCGTATTGCCTATTCTGCCTCTGAAGAACAATTGGAAGAAGCGATGCGTCGAATTAAAAAAGCGGTTGAAGCTTTGGTTTAGTAAATAGATGGACAATTTTAAGCTTAATTATTTTTGTCCATCTACTTATTGTACAGCGTTTTAGAATAGATAAAATTGGGTCATTTTAAATTGAGGTTTTACCTTAGTTTAAAAGGATCCAATTTTTTTTGCTTCTTTTGCAACCCAAACGAAGCGCAGCGACGGCACAAAGTAACAAAGGGGCACGCCCACGGAGTAGCAGTGCAATGTACATGTAATTTTGAGTTTATTTGAATTGCTATTTACCACAATATTTATTTTTTATTAGATAGAAAAAGAAGTTGATAGTGTTTGGTTTGTAATAAGATAGAATCACTTGGAGCCCGCTCATAAGGCCGCTCAACTAAGGCATAATGCGCAGCTGAA
>CACVAQ010000425.1:11762-16036 GCA_902727865.1 uncultured Aureispira sp.
GCAGCTGAAATGTTCTTTTGTACCGAATTTCTATTTGTAAACAAACGCAAGGCTCTCGGTTTGTGAAAGACAATTAAGGCCTCTTGGGGCGTTTCTTCTTGAATGTATTGATAGATTTCCTGCATTTCATAGGAGTAGGCTTCGTTGGTATCCGTCGTCCAATAATAATAACTGATAAACAGGCTTTGAGCCAAACTACTCAAAATCAACCCAAGGATTAAAAAGCGTCGTATTTTGAAGGAAATAGGAAGTCCTTTGATGCCTTCTATTACAAAATAAACCAAAAAGGGAAGGATGGAAAACAAGAAGCGCATGCCTTGAAAACTAATCCAGATCAAATAAATTCCTATCGTAGCACTAAAGTAGACTAGAAGTGCTGGTTGTTGCCTTCCTTTTTTATACATTCCGACGAGCATTAAACTGACAAAAAAAACAGAAACAAGGAGTTGAACCCCAAGAGGAATGCCTTTGAAAATAAGAAAATAATTACCAACTAATAAGGTATAATAATAGCTGTTGTTTAGGACAATTTCAAGCGAAGTTTCTGTGAGCAAACTGAGCTGTTTGCTAGGGGCAGAAGGTGTGTAATACCAACGAATGATCCAGCAACTAAGGAAGGCGAAATAGGGCAAGAGTAGTCGAAACAAAGAACGTTTTTTATCTTTTTCATAGGCTTGCCATTGATACATAAAAAGACAGGGCAATAAGACAATACCAATGTCTCTAATGTTGTAGCTAAAGAAGATTAAAAGGCCTAGTAGAAACGATTTTGTAGGGTTTTGGAAGCGGACTCTTTGAATCTGATGATAACTTAATAAACTAAAGAACAGAAAAGGTAAGTCGGATAAAATGTGGTCGGAGAATCGAATGAAATGATAGTTGAAGGCAACTAAAAGTGTGATCGAAAGTGCTTGATTGGTCGAACATTTTAACTGTCTAAAAATACGATAAACCAAGGGAATACTGGCAACAAAAAATAGCAGGCAATAGGTTTTTAAAAGCCCAAAGTGGAGCCCCCAAAAAGCATAAATCGGGAGTAATAAAATAGGAAAGCCATTGGGATATAAATAAGGACCAACATGCGCATAAGAATGCTCCATTGCAAAATAATTTGCCTGGAGCAACTCGCTGCTGTTTCCCTCTACTATAGCTTGCGTTTGACTAAGGTAAAGTGCAAAATCATCGGACCAATTGTGGCCTGTATCCATGCAACAAAAGCCCAAGACAAAGACAAGAAGACTACTAGAAAGTAGAAGCGTATTGGGTTTGAGGTACATGTCTATCGTTTGCGTTTATTGTTTTTGGGTCTTTGACAACTCGAAGACTCCCCGCAGCTAATTTTTGCCACAGCGGACTCTTTTTCTTTTTTATAACAGTAGGTGTTTGGTCGTAAGTAGTAAGTAAAAAGTCGTAAGTCGATGACTGCCAGTATTCTAGATTGCGACTTTTTACTTACAACTTACGACTAAAATAGTAAAGCCTAAGCTATTTTTTATGGGCTGGCAAAAACTGTCAAAGAGCCTTTTTTTTGTTTAAGGCATCTAAAATGATAGGAAAAAGAGCGCCTCGACTAATTGCTGCTGCGTAGTAGAGTACGGGCTGATTTTTGGGCGGCAGATAAACCATGTCCCAGTTGTTGGATGGATTAAAATAGGAGACGTTTGAACCGTTTTTGTTGTAATAATTACCTGTTTCATGTCTTTGCCTCCAAACAAGGTTCGGTCGTTTGGGGAGTCTGATTGTAGGAGTTTTTCTGGCTTTTCTTACCTTAATAATAAGTGGTTCTTGGCGGTAGGTTTTTTCAAAAGAAGCCGTTTTGAATTTCGAATTATTGCCTTGTGCATAAGCGGTAGTAGTAAGTGCTACTAAGGCGAGGAGAAGGAGTTGTTTCATGAAAATTGGTTTTAGATAGCCCGCAAAAGAGGCCCTATTTTAGTGTTAATTATTTTTGTCCATCTACTTACTACTGGAATTTCTCTAGCCTCTCATAAGGTTGGGGACCAGTTATTTTTTCTTGAGGCAACATTTTTTATATTTCTTACCCGAACCACAAGGACAAGGCTCATTTCGACCGATTTTTTCTACGTTTTTGATCGTCCCAACATCTTCTGGAATATGCGCTTCAAAGTAAGCTGCTTGTGCTTGATAATAGGCTTTCCATCCACTTCTTTGTTTAAAGTAAGGCAAGGCATCCTTCGGTTCTTTTAGTTTTCCAGATTCTAATTGCTTAATAATAGACTTCAAATCAGGTAAAAGAAAATCAGCTTCAAAAAGACGCTCCTGCGGTGTTTTGAGCTTTACTTGAACGAGCTTTTTTAATTGAGGAATAAAGGTATTAAATCCCGTATAACAAATCGTAATGGCAAAAGGCGTCGCATATTGATTGCTCGGATGTGTTAAAATTTGACCAATCACCTCTTTGTGCTTCGCAATATCGGCATAAAATAGAATGTCAAACAAATACAAAAAAGGATTGTCTTTTTTGCTTTTGTTCTCCAAAGCATTTACGATTGCAGCAAGCGTTTTTTCTACAGCGAGTGCGCCATATTTTTGACCAATTAAACCAATTAAAACACTGACTTGCTCATCCAAAAAACTTGAGCCAACAGATGCTTTTGTGACTAGATTTATAATAGAATCTAAGAGTTTGATGTCCAAATGCTTCTCGGCTACAATAGCATACCAAAGGGCTGTGTCACTGTCATTGGCTTCTTCCTCTATCGGATTCCTGCTAGGAACATTGTCAAAAGCAACTTGTATTTTATGGACAATCTCTTCATCGCTAGGATGTTGGTACAAAAACTCAATCGCTTCAAAAGGAACGCCATATTGATTCTGATCCAAAACCTGAAAAGCTTGTTCTTTTGTTGTAATTTCCATGATTATAATAAGTATTAATAGTTCGGTGCTTTTTTGATGTTTAAACAAAGTATCAAAAAAGCACCATTTTATTAGGTTGATTTACAGCTATTTAGTGACGGTTGTAGTTTGTGTTAAGTATTTTTGTCCATCTACTTAAACCCGCTCTAATAAAGCCATATAAAAACCATCAAAACCTTCGTCAGGTAAGATTTGTTTGTCTTTGATTAATCTAAAATCACTTCCTGCTGCACTAGCTAAAAACGTTTTCACCTGTTCTTGGTTTTCAGAAGGTAAAATACTACAAGTAGCGTAAACTAATTGCCCGCCTTTTTTACAAATAGGGCTGTAGTGTTGTAAAATTTCTTGTTGCGTTGCTTTAATTTTTTCTAAAAATTCAGGCGTCAACCGCCACTTGATGTGTGGGCTACGCTTTAAGGTTCCCAAACCAGAACAAGGCGCATCCAAGAGCAAGCGATCTGCACGGTCGTACAGGTCTTCGATAACAGAAGAATCATCCGTAATGGTCTTTGTTTTGAGAATAGAAATAGCGGCTCTTTTGGCACGTCGGTACAATTCGTTTAGCTTATCATCATCGACATCCAAGGAAATGATTTCTCCTTCATTTTCCATCAACGCGCCAATATGCAAACTTTTGCCACCAGCACCAGCACAAGCATCGACAACTGTCATGCCTCTTTTGACGCCCAAAAACGGAGCAACTTGTTGAGACGAAGCATCTTGAATTTCAAAATAACCCCTTTCATAACTGGCAAAATTGGTTAATTTTTTTCGGACAGGAAGAATAACCGCACTAGGCAAGTCCATTTCTGCTGCTACCACCCCTTTTTTGTCTAAATTAATAATGAGCTCTTCGGTTGTTGTTTTTAAACTATTGGCACGAAGCACTAGCTCCGCAGGCTCATTGGACGCTTCGATACAAGCCGCCCACTTTTCGCCTAACTCTTTACGGCCCAAATCATCCAACCAATCGGGAATAGAGGCTTTTATTTTTAGTACGGTAGAAAGCGTTTCTTTTTTAGCTAGAATTTCTTCTGTATTCAAGCCCTCAAAATGCTCCCATGCTGGTAATTCTTCCCCTTGCAAGGTCCACATAATGCCCAAAGCTTTCCACCAGTCTTCGGTGCTTTCTGGTTCATGGCCTAAGATTTCATAATGTAGTCTATACCAACGAACTGCATCGTAAATTGTGGCGGCTAAAAAACGTCGATCTTTAGAACCCCATTTTTTATTCGAGCGCAAGGTAGTTTGAACGACACGGTCAGCCAACTGATTTTCGGTAAAAATTTTATTCAAGGCCTTTATAGACGCTGCTACTAAATTTCGATATAGTCTCAAGTTTTTTGTATTTTTGTGGTATTATTAATAATATAGATCAATATAATACTTCGTGG
>CACVAQ010000426.1:0-1902 GCA_902727865.1 uncultured Aureispira sp.
TTAATTCCAACGCAACTGATTATTCCCTGTCCGAACAATCATATAATTGTCCATTAGATGTTCAATTGCTTTCAACACCTTTTCGTTGATTTCATCGGGAAACGAATCGACCAATATGCGCAATGCCAAGGGTTCTTTTTTGAGTAAATATTCTAATTTGGTTTTAATTTGATAATACTCGTGGTGCTTGACATACTGATCGTGTCGCCCAAGACAGACATCACAATGACCACATTTAGCCGCGTCCTTTTCGTCAAAATAAGCTAATAAAAGTTGGTTTCTACATTGCAACGTTTCTGCATAGTGCAGCGTACTTTCTAGGCGTTTTTTCTGTCGGTCTTTTAGAAAACTGTAGCGTTGCTGGTCAATCAGCAAATCGTTTTCGGGCAAACGCTCCATCAAAAAAGTCAATTGTGGGGCATCCTTTTGCGGCTTGTACAGGATGATTGCATCTTTGTGCAACTTTTCGAGCATAAAAACCAGCTCCTTGTGCGGCACACGAAGCGAGTTCGCCAATTGTTCTTCCCGAATATTTACCGCATGATTAAAGGCCCCTTGCGAAGAGCGCAGAATAATATGCACCAAGCGTTGCAGCTTATTATTTCGTAGCATATAATCGTACATTTCTTCTTTCTGTACAATAACCTGTAAGGTCGAAGGGAAAAAGACATTTTCGGTCAAATCCAAATACTCTTCTTTCATCAGTACTTTCAAGGCATGCAAGGTTTCTACTGGATGTAGATTAAAGCGTTTGGCAAAATCAGGGACATCCAAATCAAAGGTTTGCATCAAACCAGCACCAACTGCCAATTGATAATACGAGCCCAAGGCTTGATACACCCGCCTAATTTCTTTTACGCTAGGAAAGGCCTGTTTGAAATAGCGTTCTTGTTTAATTCGATCCGACTGATTGTACAATAAAATACCGTAAGCTTTCTCCTCGTCTCGACCAGCACGCCCCGCTTCTTGAAAATAGGCTTCTAAACTATCTGGCAAGGTCAAATGCACCACAATGCGAACATCTGGCTTGTCGATTCCCATTCCAAAAGCGTTCGTGGCAACAATGATTCTAGTCTTGTTTGCAATCCAATCATCTTGTACTTTTTCACGAACATCTCCATTTCTTCCAGCGTGATAATACTCCGCAGAGATGCCATTTTTTTTGAGAAAATAAGCCACTTCTTGCGTTTCTCTTCGGTTCTGAACGTATACAATTCCAGCCCCAGAGATTTTTTTAAGCACCGCTAACATTTTGCTCCGCTTATTTTCCTCGTACAGTACAATATAAGATAAATTATTCCGAGCAAAACTCTTTTGAAAAACCATTGATTCTTTCCCAAAAATCAGTTTTTCTTGAATGTCTTTAACAACAGGCGCTGTTGCGGTAGCCGTTAGGGCAATCAAAGGAATTTTGGGCAAAAATTCTCTAATTTCTGCAATATTCAAATAAGAAGGTCTAAAATCATAGCCCCACTGCGAAATACAATGCGCCTCATCAATGGCAATCAAATTGACCTTCATTAATTTGATCCGTGCAATCGCCAAATCTGAGGTCAAACGCTCTGGAGACAGGTACAAAAATTTAGCCCCACCGTGTACACAATTGTCTAAAATTCGATCAATTTCGGGAACATTCATGCCTGAATAAATCGCATACGCTCGGATGCCTCGTCCCCTCAAGTTTTTCACTTGATCTTTCATCAAGGCAATCAAAGGAGAAATAACGATACAAATCCCATCTTGGCAAAGCGTCGGTACTTGAAAACAAATCGACTTTCCACCACCTGTTGGCAACAAGGCCAAGGTATCCTTCCCATCCAATACGGATTGAACAATGTCCAATTGCATGGGACGAAAGGTATCGTACCCCCAATATTCTTTGAGTGCTTCTTGTGGTGTCAA
>CACVAQ010000426.1:2002-3175 GCA_902727865.1 uncultured Aureispira sp.
TAAGAGCTATCTGTTATTTAAATATTTGGCAAAAATTATCAAAGAACCGTTGTTTTTTATAGATTTAGAATCTCTTCTCGCTCTTTTTTTATCCTACAGTATTAAACGAAAGTACAATATCAGTTTTTTACGCCCAACTTTTTGTGTAAGTTTTTAATATAATTTGCGGTATGCAGCAAACGGGAACCGTACCAAGAAAATAATTCTCCATCTACGATTTCAATCTTAGCATTGGGGCACATTTCTTGAAATAGCTGTATGTGTTTCTCTTTAAAAGGATAAGGCTCAGAAGACAATAGAATTAGCTCTGGATGCTTCGCCTGTATTTGTGGTATAGTAACCGCTGGATAGCGAGGTTCTTCTGCAAACACGTTTTCAAAATTAGCTACTCGCAACAAGGCATCAATAAAGGTATTGGCCGCAGCTACCATAAATGGGCTTTGCCAAATAAAATAAGCCACTCGCCAAGGGCTTTCTTTTGTCGTTTCCAAGGAAAGAAAATCTTCTTTTAGGCGATCAACCAAGATTTGGCTCTCTTGCTCCACATTTAAAAGCGCTCCTAAAGAAGCCATCATTTCCCAAACGTCTTCTAATTCCTGCATGTCGCTCATCCAGACGGGGTATTCTTTTTGCAAGGCCTCAATATCCGACTGGGTATTTTCTTCTTTGTTCCCAATAATCAAATCGGGTTTCAAGGCTCTAATTTTTTCTAAATCAACTGTTTTAGTTCCTCCGATCCTACTTTTGCTTTTGTACCATTCTGTAGGATGGACACAAAATTTTGTAATCCCAACGACCCGCTCTCCTAGCCCCCAATAATGCAACAACTCCGTTTGGGAAGGCACTAAAGAAATGATGCGCTTAGGATAAATAGGCACTTCTAAGCGTTGCTGCATTTGGTCGGTTACTAATTTCATATAGAAGTATATTTAGATACGAAAAATTCAAGTAGTACTTTTAATAAAGTTACTCAAAATTGATCCTCAATTTACGACAAAAGAATATAGATTGTAAGAATCAAGGCTCCATTTAATCTAAAAAAATAAAAATAGAGTGTAATTTTACATTACAAACTAACTCTGTCAAAAAATGAAACAATTTAAACAAGACATTCTTGATGAAAATTCCTCTGAAAAAAATCTATCTAAAACGCAACTTTTGAGTTTAAAAATT
>CACVAQ010000427.1 GCA_902727865.1 uncultured Aureispira sp.
CCCCCTCCAAACAACATTTTCGGAACAATACTTCATTTTCTGACAGAGCCTAGTTAAATTTAAGATTCAAAGAAAAACGACCCATTGGGCAAGAGACAATATGGACTTAAAAATAATATCAGCAGGAGCAGGAAGTGGAAAAACGTATAGTTTGACAGAAGAGATGGCAAACTTGTTGGCACCCAAGGATGGGCAGCCCGCAGCGGTGCGGGCTTCTGGAATTATAGCAACGACTTTTACCAACAAAGCAGCGGCAGAGTTGAAAGAGCGCGTACGCATCAAACTCTTAGAAAAAGGCTTGACACAAGAAGCGGACGAGTTGGGGAATGCGATGATAGGAACCGTCCATTCTATTGGCGTGCAATTGTTGAAGCGTTTTTCCTTTGAAGCAGGCGTTTCTCCAGAAGTAGATATTGTGGCAGACAGCGATCAGCAGACGATCTTTAACCGAGCGGTGGCGACGGTGATTCCTTTGGATTTGGTTTTGGAGATGGAGCAATTGAGCGAACAACTAGGCTTTCATAAAAGCATTTATTCTAAAAAAGACTGGCGCGCCGACTTGAAACAATTGACGGATATTGCTCGATCTAATAATTTTGGAGCCGATATTTTGCTGGAGAGCAAAGCCTATTCTTTGAAGACCTATTTTGAATTATTACCCAAAAAATCGAAAAAGAGTGGTGTGGCTTTAAATTCCGAACTCATGGGGCATTTGGAACAAACGCTACTTGCGCTAGAAGGCAACGAGGATGGAACAAAGGGAAAGGAAACCTTGATGGGAAGTCTTCGCTCGATGAAGACGACGCTTAAAAATCGAGGCTTTGTGAATTGGTACGATTGGGCACGAGTGACCAAATTAAAAGTACCGAAAAAGAGCCGAGACGATGCCTTTGATTTAATGGAGTTTGCGAAGTGTCACGATCAGCACCCTGATTTCCACGAACAAATTGAGCGTTATATTGGACATATCTTTGATACAGCGATTGCGGCTTTGAAGGAATACGAAACCTACAAAAAAGCCCGTGGCTTGATTGATTACATTGATATGGAAGTGTTGATTTTAAAGCTGCTGGAAAACGAAATGGTTCAAGAGGTTTTGAAAGATGAAATTGATTTACTTTTGGTGGATGAGTTTCAAGATACCAATCCGATTCAATTAAAAATATTCTTAAAATTAACTAAAATTGCCAACCAGTCGATTTGGGTGGGCGATCCGAAACAGTCGATTTATGGCTTTCGAGGAGCAGCGCCAGATTTGATGAAAGCGGTGATGGATAGTACCGATAATATTGATAATTTGCCCAATTCTTGGCGTTCTAGGCAAGATTTGGTGCATTTGTGCAATGGTTTGTTTGTGAAAGCCTTTGGACCAGAGACGAATTCAAATAAAATTGCCTTGAAGACGGCGCCTCCTTTTGTTAAAGAAAAGGAATCGGAAGACTTGAAAATGGCGACGCATCATTGGCATTTTCAATTTGAGGGCAACCGAGCGCCTGCCAAACCTTGGTTTGAGCAATGTATCGCTCGAAATATTGCCGAAATGCTTTCTGAGAATTGGAAGGTACGGATCAAAGGTTCTAACGAAATTCGGACGATGCAGCCTGGTGATGTAGCAGTTTTGTGCCGTTCCAACGCTGCTTGTCAGACGATGGCAGGCGCCTTGCACAAAGAAGGTTTAAAGGCTTCTATTTCTAGAAATGGCTTGTTGCAAACGGCAGAGGCGAGTTTGGTGTTGGCTTGTTTGCGTTATATTTTGAATAAGCACGATGCTTTGGCGGTGGCGGAAATTCTCTTATTAGCACAAAAGCATAATATCGAGCATATTATTTCCAATCGCCTAGATTATTTGGAAAAAATAAAGGCGAATCCAGACGATAAAGAACGCTGGGGAAGCGACGATGTTTATATTGAGCAGTTGCGAACCTTGCGACACAAAAGCAAGGAATTGTCAGCAACAGAGATTTTGAATGGCGTACTGGAGAAATTAGATGTCCGTCGAACCGTAGCGGCTTGGAGCAATGAACAGCAACGCTTGGATAATATTGATGCGCTTCGAAAATTGGCTTTAGATTATGAAGAAACTTGTAATCGCTTAAATTCTGCGGCTACGCTAGGTGGTTTTTTGCTCTGGTTAGATGAGTTGGCGAGCGAGGGCTTGGATGAGCAGGGGAAAGGGGCAGGAGCAAATGCCGTCAATGTCTTGACCTATCATAAAAGCAAGGGCTTGGAATGGCCTTTTGTTGTTTGTCATGGTTTACCAAATGAGTTGAGAGAAAGCCTTTGGGGCATTCGGATTGTTCGCCAAACGCCAACGATTGATATTGAAAACCCTTTGGCAAATCGCTTATTGTGTTATTGGATCAATCCTTATTCTGACCAAATAAAAGGAACGAAGTTGATGGAAGTGGTAGAGGCGCACGAAGCCAAGGCGCTTTCTCAAAAAGAAGCTTTGGCAGAGGAAGCTCGCTTGTTGTATGTGGGCTTAACTCGTGCTAGAGATTATCTAGTGTTTCCGACGATGCCTAAGAAACCAACAAAGTGGTTGAATCGGGTGTTCCACGATGGCGACGAAAAAATTCCTAGCCTAGACATACACAACGAAAGCTTGTTGTGGTTGTGGGAGGAAAAAGAGATTCCTGTTAAAACGCAGATTTTTAATTATGAGAAAAATATGCCGACGACGGAAGTGCCGATTGAGCCGATTGATTATCTAAGACCACATCTTGGGGAACAAGAGTATCAGGCGATGGCGATGGATACGGCGCAAACTGTTTTTCCTTTTTTAGAGTTTAAATTTGGCAAGGCGCAACGCTTTTCAAAGGGCTTGATTTGGACGAATAAAGAGCTGCACGATTTTCAAGTGCTACAGCCTATTTTGAGTACCTATATTTTGGGTGATAATCCTAGTCATTCGGCTGCTGAAACACGGTCAAAAATTGCGACGAATTTATTAGAACAGCATCATTTAGAAAAGGACTTGGCGGTCAAGAGTTTACTGAGTTTTTCGGCTGCTTTTTATCAAAAAATAGAAAATGATTTTGAGGTTGAAAAAATAGAAAAATACCGCCCTTTTCGATGGGAGCATCCCGACCGAAAGACGTACTTTGAAGGCCTGCTTGATCTTGTCGTGCATACGAAGCAACATGGCTTGGTTTTGATGCAGCAATTGACGCAAGATATTACGAAATTAAACCAACATAAATCCAAACTGAAAGAGGAAGTTGCTTTGTTGAAAGCGGGTGCAGAAGCACTGAAAATTGCTTGCAATGTATCCGAAGTTCGTTTGTACGTCGTACATTCCTTGGAGGGACTTTGGACGGAGATCGAACTCAAAAAAGCGGTCCAACAATCTAGCTTATTTTCTTAATAGGATAATTTTAGGTAGATTTTTAGGAAAAGTGCCTGTTTTTGCTTACGAAATGCCTTGTGAAAAAAAAGTTTTAAAAAGAGCTTCAAGGCTAGAGTTATACACTTTTTGGTAGGTAGTCCACAAAGCGAGTGTGGATAAGTCGATATTTATGCACATTTTGAGGGTTGAAAAAATAAAAAGTGGATAAAGTCATTTTTTTATTCTTTTTTTGATAATACTTTAAGGCTTGAAAAGATTTAGTTAACGCAAAATAGTTACATTTCCTTTTTTGAGCATTTTCTCTCCCGTGTTAGGGCATCTAAAGATTAAGAAGTAGCCAAAAACGTCGGGCGCTAGCGTTTTTCCCTTGAAGCTGCCATCCCAGCCTTCTAATAAATTATCGGTCTCAAATAGGAGCGTTCCCCAACGATTGTAAATTTGGAAATTTTCTATTTCTTCCACCAAACCACTTTGGGCATACAGTACATCATTATACCCGTCGGAATCTGGTGTGAAAGCGTTCGGAACGAAGACCAAATCGGAGGTGCAATCAGAAATAAAACGAACGTGAATAGAATCTAAAGTAGGACAGCCAAAGTTGTTGGTTGCTGTGACATAAAACGTCTGATTCTGACGAACGACCCAAGAAGGGTTTGGGCAATTAGTACAAGACAAATCAATAGAAGGAGACCAGTCAAAATTAGGCGTAGAATTACTGCTGACATGGAGCGTAATTGTACTGCCTAAAATAGCAGTCATAGAGCTGTCTATTTGTATGCTTGGGTAGGGCTGAACTTGTACGTTTGTGTAAGCGGTATCTGTGTTGCAAATTCCTGTTCCTACGACTTGGTATATTTGATCGTTGCTTGCCGTAACGATTGGGTTTTGAATGCTTGAATCGCTCAAAGAAAGACTAGGCGACCAGTGGTAATTGTTGCTATTTCCTGTGGCTATTAATTGTGCGCTGTCGCCAATACAGTAAGCAATGTCGGTGGTATTTATTTCGGTTGAAGGTCGTAGATAGATGTTGATGCTGTCGTTGGAAAGACAAGCTCCTTGCCGAATTTGTACGATATATTGTGTGTCAACGCTTGGATAAGCCAATGGATTTGGGCTAGTATGGTTAGAAAGCGCATAGTTCGGAAGCCATTGAATGGGCGCATTATTGTTCCCTGAAACGGCCAATTGTAGCGTGTCTCCCAAACAAATCGTATCCGAACCCAAGGCGGTCAATTGACTTAAATCTAGTACTTGTACTTGTAAACTATCTCTAATTAAGCAATTATTAGGATCATAATAAGCCACCTGATAACGACTGCTATCGCTAGGATAAGCCACGGTTTGTAGGCAAGCAAGACAGGACAAGGAATCGCCCGACCAAAGCGGATTGATTCCGTTCGGCAAGCTCAAAAGGGCTGAATCTCCTAGACAAATGGTTTGATCAGGAAGGGGCGTGAAGCTTGTCGTATTGATGTGCACCGAAATACTAGCAGTATCGGAACAATTATTACGATCCAAAACCACAACCGTGTAAGTCGAAGGCCGTGTCGGCAAAGCAAAGGGATTTGAAATACTGCTGTCAGACAAGCCCAAGCCTGTTGTCCAAGCGTAGGATTGTCCACCGAAAGCGTTTAGTTGTAAGGTGTCTCCTAGACATAATAAGGTGTCCACAAGAATTTGTGCGATAGGGCTAGGGGCGGTAGAAAATGTTTGCAATAAGCTGTCTTTGCAGCCAGCGTTGTTTTCCACAAGGAGTTGTACCAAAAAAGTATCTACTTGAGTATAAAGAAGTGTTGTATCTGAGCTACTTGAGGTTTGATTGTTGCCAAAATCCCAAGACAAGGAGAGTATATTGCCTTGTGCACTTGTTGAGGAATCGCTAAACTGAACCAAGACGGGCGCACAAGAATTGGGCATTGTTATGCCAAAATTGGCGATTGGAGGTGCTTTTATTTGAATGAAATTAGCCCGACTTAAAGTGTCTGAACAACCATCTAGTGTTAAGATGACCTGTACGTCAAAGGTTCCGCTATCGGGATAGTAAATGCTGGGGTTTGCTTGTGTCGAAGTACTTGGAAAGCCGCCTTCAAAAGACCATTCTATACTCGTATTGTTACTAATAGAGTTTAATAGTTGATAATGAATAGAATCCATTTGACAGCGAATCGAATCTGCTGTAAAATGAGGACTAGGAGCATTTCTAATAAAAATAGTATCTTGCTGAATTGGAATTTGGCAACCAACTCCATCGTCTAAAACCAAAATAGGAACGTAGGCGCCTGCTTGTGTGTAGGTATAATAGGTTGTATCGGTGGCGGCATTAGTGGTATTGCTTTGAGCATCTCCATTGCCAAAGAGCCAAGTATAGGTAGCGATGTTGGACCCTGTGCCTATAAATTCTGCGGTGTAAGGCGCACAGCTGTTTTGAGGGGAGGAAATAAAATGACCTGTTGGACCTGTTATTTGGATCATTTGCGGAATGGTATCTATATTAGAACATCCAGGAAAGGCCGTTATTTCTAAAATGACATCATAAAACCCAGACGTGGAGTAGATGTGGGTCGGATTTTCTAAAGTAGAAACAGAGCCATCTCCAAAGTTCCACGACCATTGTCCTCCACTCAAGGATAGGTTTGAAAAGTTGACTTCCAAGGGGGGGCAAGTAGAAAAGAAGGTGTCGGCTGTAAACAGTGGCGCTGGGTCGTAAACTTCTACCCAATCGCTTCGGCAAAGCGTTGTGACGCAACCCAACATATCGACAACATCCAAGCATACATCATAAAGTCCTGCACTCGTATAGGTATGGTAGCTCACGGTATTAAAAGTGGTATCTATCGTGCCATCTCCAAAGTCCCAAATGTAGGTAAAGGGGCGAAAGGCATTCCCATTGGCAGGGGAATTGGTTAAGGCTACGGCGGTCATCGAACTGCCTAAACAAATGTCTCTTCCTGAAGTGAAATTAATAAACGCTCCACCCACCTCAATACTGTCTACTAAATCGAAGGTACAGCCCCAATCGTTGGTTACTTGTAGATTGATGGCAGCATTACCAGGAAAGGAGTATGGTGCGATCGCCACGTTTTGTGTACTACCATTGCTCCATTGCCAATTCACAATTGGAGATAAAACACCTGTGGAGGAATCGGTAAAGGTGACGATTGCAGGGCGGCAAATTGGGACGCTGTGTATGATATTGGTATCAAGTCCTGCGACATAAACGTATTGCCGAAGGGTATCAAAACAACCATTTGGGGCAAAGGCTGTTAAGGTAAGTGGAAAAATGCCTGGACTTCGATATTCAAAGGAAGGTTCTGCTGAAGTGACAGAAAAAGGCACCGCACCAAATGCAGTCCATAGATAAGCGTCTGCGGACTGAGATAGGTTGATTGGCTGTAAGTTCCCAATGGTGCAAATTGAATCAGGGATGCTAAAATTAGCAATCGGTCTAGACATTTGAACGACATTTCTAAAGGAATCCACACAGCCTGTACTATCGTTATAAACGATTAATAAGATAAAATAAATGCCTGTATCTGGATAAAGATAACTGGGGTTGGGAAGACTAGAGGTATCTGCCAAGGTGGTGCTGTCTCCAAAGTCCCAATGCCAGCGATCTGCTCCAATAGATCCGTCTATAAAATTAACCATTAAGGAATCACAAATCGTCACATAGGAAAATTGAGCAATGGGCGGTAAAATATAGTAGGTATCCAAATTAATGGTTTCAAGGCAACCTCTAAAGCCAACAGATAAAGTACCGGTTATCGTTCCTGTATCTTGAAAATCGTGTAAAAATGAAGACCCCGAACCAGAGCTATTATCACTAAAGGACCAATTCCAAAAATCAATGTAAGAACTCCCGTAACCATTAAAGTTAATGCCTGTAATTCGGCAAACTCGGTTGGTATCTATCGTAATAGAATCAATGGTCGGAATGCGCCCAATATTGACCACTTTATTGGCGGTGTCGATGCAACCAATATTATCTGTAATAATAACCTGTGCATTGTACGTGCCAGAATCAAGGTAATAAGCCGTCGCATTAGAGCCATTGGTGGAAAGCATATTGTCTAAGGTCCAAATCCAATTTACGGAACTAAACGCTGGAGAAATATTCATAGAATTGCCTCTGTAATAGGCGGTGTCAGGTGCGCAAGGTAAGTTGGTAGGATCTACAGAAGCATTTAGATTAGAAATGTAGACAAATTGAGTATCGCTATCAATACAACCTACCGCATTAGAAACGTTTAAAATGACGGGAAAAACACCTTTGTTGTAGGTGTTCGTATCTAGAGGGCTATAGCTCGTATAGCTGTGGCTTGGATTAAATGCATTGGAACTGCCACCATCTCCAAAGCTCCACGAAAAGCTAGTTAGATGGGTACTTTGGTTGCTGATGTTAATATTAAAAGGCAGGCTACAATTCGTTGTATCGCTTAGGGTAAAGGCAGCGTTGGGTTGTTCTGTAACCGTGATGCAAGACGCTACGGTAGCAGTAGCGCTACAAAAACCATTACTAACGACTAGGGTTGGACTGTAGCAGCCTGCGGCCAAATAAGCGTGGCTAATATTTTGATTGCTAGCCGTGTTATTGTCTCCTAAAGACCAAGTGTAACTGAGGTTCGATCCTGTACTATTTCCATAAAAATTAACTGTAGTAGGCAGCCCACATTGAACTTGATAAGCGTTGTGTGTTATGTTGGCGGTAACAGCGGGATAAACGGTAATTAGGTTGCTATTTAAAATAGAGCTGGAACAGCCATTGGTGTCTACGACGACTAAAGTGACATCAAAGTTTCCGATGGTAGTATAGGTATGTGTCGGATTTAGATGAATGCTGTCTATGTTCCCGTCGCCAAAATCCCAGCGCCAACTTTGTATGGGGGCATCTCCTAAGGTACTCAAATCGGTGAAATGGACGACCAAAGGATCGCAACCAACCGTAGCATCAACGCTAAAATTAGCACTAGGAGAACGGTAGGCCGTAATGTAGTTGTTCCGACAAAGGGAATCTATATTTCCTAAGTTGTCGGTCGTAATCAAGCAAATGGAATAGCTGCCTGGGTTATTAAAAAAAAGAGAAGGGTTTTGTAAGTTAGAAAAAGAAACCCCGTCCTTTTTCCATTCCCATTGCGTAATCGTGTTGTTGGCAGTGGAGTTGTCGGTGAATTGAACGACGCCAGGGGCGCAAATTTCTACAAAATTTGAAGTGAAATCTGGGCTGATTTGTGCCGAAAGAAGCGAACTGCAAAAAAAGGAGAAGAGCAAAAAAAGTATTTTTGGGTGCATAGGCTTATTTTTTGTTCTATTTATGGTAGAACGAATGATAAGGCTTTATTGCTGCCAATAATGGATGCTCGTAAATGCTGTAGCAGGAATATAGGTAGGCTCAATTCGTTCAATAGAGGGGTGTTTGGTCTACTGAATATAAAGTTACATTATTTTTGACTGCTTTTTAATACCTGATGTTCCGCAAGATTTTTTTGCTTGAGCCGTTTTAACTTTTCTTTGAGTATTTAAGCAAAATTTTAAAACCTCAATGGCTTAAAAATTCTCATAATAACTGTCTGCCTGACTGCCCAATTTGGCTTTTTGAGCAATATAAAACCGCAAATCTTGTAATTGTTGATTGCTCATTCGTTCTGCGGTATAATGAGGCGGATTTGTTTTGTTTCCTTTGGAGCCAGGGCTGTATCGGATGGCGTCATAAATCGAGTAACGGGTCGGAGCATCAAAATGCTTTTTTAGAAGTTTGAATGTTTTTTGACTTTCATCTAACTTAAAATTTGCATATCGTTTGTCTCCGTGACAGTGTAAACAACTTAGTTTATAGATTTTTTTTCCACTACCAAAATCATTTAAAACAGGAGAAATCAAGTTGCGCTCTTCAATTGGAAGGGGCAGCACCAAAGAAGCAGCGTAAACTTCCTTATAATAACGACGCATTAAATTTACAGCACGAGCATTGTTCTTATTCGTATTGATGGCGCTTTCTACTGTATGAACAACAGCGGCAGGAATATTCAAATCGCCTATTTTTAGCTCCAAAGTCCATAAATAAGCCAAGATAGATTCTATCTCCCATGGAGCTAGGGTCCGCCCTTTGGCATAAAGGGTATTGCAAGCTTGAATGGCTTTTCGAATATCTCGATGCCCGACCTGTAGCGCTGAACGATTTTTGTGTGCAAATATTTCTTGGTAATCGTTGGTGAAAAAAGCAACTCGATTGACCAAGCCATAAAAAGGAGCGCCAGGTAAAAAAGGAATATTCATAGAATCTCCATACTCTAGTCTATCTTGAGGAGTGATGTTGTTGGCATTCGGATGCTCTTTTTGTATGGTATGACAAGCAATACAAGTTAGTTTATTGCTAGTCATAGCTGTTCTGTTCCCTTTAAAACTAGTCGTAGAGCCTTGGGTGACTAATTGCTCCCCTTTAATCTTGCTAGATTCTTTTTTCTTGTCTAATACATTAACATTGACTTTCCCTAGCTTCATCATAACTTTCCATACCAGCGTCTCGTTCGTGATTTCTAAACTTGGCGCATGCTCTGGTGCTGAATGGACTGACAATTGAGTGAGTGCAAGAATAGATAGGAGAAATAAAGAAAATATGCTTGTCGTTTTTGACATTAGTATGAATAGTTAATTATGTGAATACCTAAAAATTAGGAATCTGTCGAGCAAAGTTACGTATTTTGAATTGAATATAAAGGAGCAAAAATAAAAAAATGAAGCTGCTTAAAGTTTTTGTTTCATAGGGCAACGTCTTATTTATAAGAATAGCGCCACGCTATGCCAGCCTCAAGGGCAACTTTAAGTAACTTCATTTGATTGGTCCTTAGAATGTTATTAGCAGTCTAAAAAATAAGTTTTATTGTGCGGCTAAATTGTTTCCAATGGCCATGTTTTCTATATAAATTTTTAAATCAGTTAACTGGTCTTCGGACATTTTTTCCATCGGATACAAAGGCATATAAGCCTTTTTACCTGCTAATGGCCAAGTTCCATGACGAGTGATTTTATAAATAGAACCATCTTTATCCGCTTTGGTTCTATTCAATAAATTTATAAAAGAAAACTTACTGTTGTCTAAAGCAAAAAACGAATAACGTTTTCCTTCATGACAATGTAAACAACTATGCTCATAAACTAACTGACCATTTTTGAAGCTCTCTGTATCTTTCTTTTCTGCCTCCGTAATTGGAGTATACGCTTTGTGATTGGCAAAATGTGCTGGACTTGTCGCCAAGTATTTTGATTCTAATAGATGAACAGCTTGATGAAGATCTGTCCCTTTATTGATTATTGTTTCAATTTCTTTCTTTTCAGCAGGTTTCAAATTCAAATCTTTAATCTTTAACCCAATACTACTGTAATAGGCGATGATTGACTCAATTTCCCAATCACTTAAGGCTCTTCCTTGAGCACATTGAGTGGCACACAATTGAATGGCTTTTCGAATATCAGTGTTCGATGCTTTGATAATCGGAACATGGCCATATTTTTTTTGATAATCATCGTTATAAAACGTCTTTCGATTGATTAAACCATAAAAAGAACTTCCTTGTAAAAAAGGTAAATCGTGTTTTACGGCATAATTTAAACGATTTTGAGCAGAAACATTTGATAAATCATCAAATTCTTTCTCCTTATTATGACAAGCCGTACACTTGAAGTAAGGACTTTGTTGTGCTGTTTTTCCTGTGCCGTCTTGTTTTGTTGAATAGCCTTTATTAATAATATCTCGACCTTTTTCAACCGAAACCCCTACAATAGAAGTGTTCACGGCATTAAATCGGATTTTCCCTAGCTTATCGTAAACGGCCCAAAGATCATCACTGTCCGACAAAAAGAATTGTTCTTTTTCGGGCTGCATGATGGTAAAACTAGCCACGAGCACAAGGATCATTAGGCTAGCTAGTATGGTGGTTATTTTAAATTTTCCAAACATTTTTTTTGTTTTTTTGTTCTTTGAAAAATCGTACAGCAATCATTAAAAGGTAGATTCCTTTATATTGAAACCTTCAGATGATTGATCAAAGAACAGGTTTTCTAACAAATTGTGATTACATTCTAAAACCTCTAGAAATTGTAAATCCAATACGGAACTGACCATCCGCCCAGTTTAAGTTCGTATTCGGAATATAATCTGTTGGCTCAATTCCAGCCGAATTGGTTAAGTTAATTTGGAAAATGTGTCCGCCTGTATCAAACTCAAATCCAATGCCAATTGGAATATGATAACCACTACCAGCCGTCAAGCGCAATTTGTCGAACGCTATGTTAGAATCAATAATGATACCTAATACTTTATTCACCTGAACTTTTGCAGAAACCCCCATGTTAACGAGTAGGTTATTATCATTAAATTCTACCAAATTTCTCCAAACAACACCAGGAGAAATTTGCAACGAAAAAACATCTCCAAATTTACGACCAGCCAATAAATGCAAGGAATAAATCATACGATGCCCAAATCCACCAGGGAAATTAGCAACAGAGGTAACATCTGCTGATGGTGGCATGGTTGAAACCGT
The DNA here is from genome assembly GCA_902727865.1 of uncultured Aureispira sp. Lineage (GTDB taxonomy): Bacteria > Bacteroidota > Bacteroidia > Chitinophagales > Saprospiraceae > Aureispira. The sequence continues at coordinate 11,890 of CACVAQ010000427.1, forward strand.
TAAAACACCTGCTGCTGCCATTGAAATAGGCATACTATTGTCTTTTGTTTGAGACAGAATTTTATATTTAGCATTCAAATGCAATAAAGAACGTAACTCAGAACTTCCTTTGGTTCTATGAAAACCAACCATAAAGTTATTCGTAATACCATATTCTACGCCAAAACCTACGTCGGCAGCACTTTCAAAACCAAGGAAGTTGGCCCAAAGATTTTCAAAATCCCAGTTGCCCTGTGCATTTCGACCAAAAATATCGCCAAAACGATGCGATACTCTAAAGTCTAAAACACCTTTTTGAAGCGTTTCTGTTGAGTAGGTATTAATAATTCGAGTGTCTTTAAATGTTTGATAGACATACTCTTTTTGAGGCTTGTCTTGGGCCGACAAGGATTGGATATCAACAAGAATAGTGCTTATCAAAACCAAAACAATAGTGGATAAAAATTTCATAAACGTTGTTTTAATTAATACTCCGTTGATTTTTTAGTTTTTCTATGAAAAACATAAAAAAGCATCTTGCATTAGTTTGATTATTAGCTTTTTAATGCTTTGGTGATTAAAAAATAATCTTGCTGATAATCAAACTAATACGATTTAGCTACGCTGAGCCTTTGTTACTTACGTGAGGTCGCTACGCTTAGTTCGGGTTTTCAACGGAGTAATGTTTAATAGAACTTCGAGAATCAATTGCCTTAGATTAAGGATCGCTTTATTATCTATTTTTAGTGTGCGAAACATTTTAAAATGATCAGGAACCTAGTTTGGATTGTTTTTTATTTTTTGTGAAGAAATAAAAAATCCACGAAGTATTTGTTTTAATAGGACTTCAATAAACGTTAAAAGGATGAAATTGAAGCGCCCGTTTGAATAAAGAGAAGTTTAATTAGTTTTGTGCAGAAACTTAGTTTTCTAAATAACCGTTTTCTGACCAACAACGAATCGTATCAATACGTTCTGTTATCATTCCAGCTGGAGGCATGTTTTTAGTCACACAAACACGAGTGTAAATGTCCTCCATCCGAGCTTGACCCAAAGTAGAGAAGTCTCCAAAAGAACCTTGAGAATTATCATCGTGACAACCTGATAAGTTACATTTGGCATCTAAAATACCTTTTACGTGCCCGACGTAGGTAATTTGATTCGTAGCGCAATCCAAACTAACGATTGCATTTGGATCTGGTAATTTATCTGCGCAAGAAGATAGGAAACAGAATAAGCTAATGGTTAGAAAAGCGGCAAAAAGAATATTGTTTTTCATAATGAAATAAGTATTAGTACACTAAAATTTATAATAGAAATTGTTAATAGATACTTAAATATTAAATAGAGAAGTGGAACTTTAGGGGAAATTTAAACTAAAATCGTTAAATTTGTGTTTAGATGTTTTCTAGAAAGTTTTTTGTATTTAGAATGTAAAAAAAATAGAGTTTTATATTTTAAATATAATTTATTTTCTATTGTAATACAAGTGGCAAAACAGACCTTTGTACAAGGTAAAAAAATTAAATCGTATTTTCACAAAAAAATAGAACGTAATGTATCCAGAACATTTGACAATACCAATGGAAAAAGATTTGACAGATTATGGCTTTCAAGGACTTAAATCTGCTGAAGCTGTTTCTGATATTTTAAATAAAAAAGAAGGTACAGCATTGCTTGTTGTCAATTCTGTCTGTGGTTGTGCTGCCGGAAATTGCCGACCAGGTGTTAAAATGGCTGCTCAGAACGAAAAATTACCAACGAATATGCTAACGGTATTCGCTGGTGTCGATAAAGATGCGGTGAACAAAGCTAGAGAATTTATGTTGCCTTATCCAGCATCTTCTCCTTCTATTGCTTTGTTCAAAGAGGGGAAATTAGTACACTTTTTGGAGCGTCACCACATTGAAGGGAATACAGCTGAAACAATTGCTGCTAATTTAAAAATGGCATTCGATAAGTTCTGCTAAGCCATTTTGAACCAAGTTCAGAAAAAATAAAAAAGCCTAACTTCTCATTGGAGTTAGGCTTTTTTGTCAAAATGCTAAAAAACCGACAAAGTATTAAGATACTAGGAGCATTTAAGTTAAATTTGTAAGCCTAATTATTTTAAGCCTTTGATATTCATACGTATTGGTACAATACAAAATTTCAGTATTGAAAGCCAGTATTAATTACTACTATAAATTTCTTTTCGTGAAAAAGCTCTTTTTAATTTTCTTTATAATAACATTTTTGATGACCGATATCTTCGCTCGAACAGGACGGTATCGCTGTATGATTCGAGATGAACCTTCGACAACAATTACGATTGGTTGGGAGCAGATGACAGGACAGAATCCAATGGTTTATTATAGTACATCGGATTATGGTCAAAACTATAGTAATTACTCCAATCAAGCTTACCCACAGCGAACGGTACATGCCAAGGGAATGCACAATCATTTTGCTCGATTGAGTCGATTGCGTCCCAATACGCTGTATTATTTCGTGATCAAAGATAGTGATGGAGTTAGCAAACGCTATTCTTTCAAAACGCTGCCCGATGAACACCAAAGTCGTTTGTCTATTATTGGGGGAGGAGATTCTAGAAACCACAAAACCGCTCGCCAAAATGCCAATAGAATCGTTGCTCGGTGCCGACCGCATTTTGTGCTTTTTGCAGGAGATATGACAGGAGGAGATAGCAGTAGGGAATGGCAAGAGTGGTTAGACGATTGGCAAATGACGATTGGACGAGATGGCCGAATGACGGCTGTTCTTGCCGCTCGTGGCAATCACGAAAAATCAGATGCTTCTATTGTGGATATGTTTGATGTGTCTAACGATATGGTTTATTACGGATTGACCTTTGCAAGAGGTTTGATGCGTGTCTACACACTCAACAGTATGCAATCTTCCAGTAGTAGCCAATTGGCTTGGTTGGATCAAGATTTAAGAGAGAGCCAAAACGTCGCTTGGAGAATGGCGCAATACCACCATCCTATGCGCCCGCACAACAGCAGAAAGCATGAGCAAGAATATATGCGTATCCATTGGGGAAAGCTGTTCCACCGATATAAAATGCAGTTAGCCTTGGAATGTGATTCGCATTTGTCAAAGATTACTTGGCCGCTTCGTGCGACCACCAATAAATCGGAAGCGGGCTATGACGAAGGCTTTGTACGAGACCCAACAGGAACGGTGTTTGTTGGAGAAGGCGGCTGGGGAGCCCCTTTGCGGGATGCCGACGATACCAAACGATGGACGCGTGCATCGGGTTCTTTTAATCAGGTCAAGTGGTTTTTTGTAGATTTGAATAAGGTTGAAATACGTACGATTAAAACAGAAAATGCAAAGTCTGTCGCTTATTTGTCCGATAATAATCGTTTTTATATGCCTCAATATATTGACCTTTGGAATATTGATGGTGCCGACTATATTACGTTATATAATCAGAATAAATCAAATTTTGTGCCTAAAAAAGCACAGATTTTAATGGAAATCGCTTCTAGTTCCGCTCGTTTTGAAAACAATGAAGTTACCTTGAAATGGAAATCTATTTATGAAATTGATCGAGTGAAGTTCAAAGTCCAAATTTCTACCAACAAAGTTTTTTGGAAAACAGTAGGGATTTTACCAGGTGCAGGACCTTCTGCGAACAAACAACGCAAATATGAATATGTAGACCGCACAGAAAAACATGGTGGGAAATATTATTATAGAATTGCTGCGATTGATGACGCTGGAAAAGAGTTCGTTCAAGAACATCTTGAAGTGCGTACTTTGGGAAGCGAAACCTTAGATTTGATGGAAGGGAGCATCAACGCTGGACAACTTTATGTTCCATTGACCTTGACAGAGCCAACCAGAGTAATTATCGAGCTTTTTGATACCAAACGACGACCTGTTTTTGTGCGGGAGTTTAATGCCCCTGTGGGAGAACAAAGTTTTCCTTTAAATATCAAGCATTTAGAAAAGGGATTTTATTTGCTGGAGATTAGTTGTAATGGAAGTCTCCTTAAAAAAAGTGTCAAAATTACGGATTAAAAAATCAACGGAGTATTAGAATTAATACTCCGTTGATTAGTTCACTACGTTCATGAGCGCTACGCTTATGTTAGCTGCGCTGCTACTGCGTGGTTTTTAGTTTTT
>CACVAQ010000428.1:0-1582 GCA_902727865.1 uncultured Aureispira sp.
CTGTACTGAGATGAGAGAAGAGAAGAACGTCACGACGAGTAGTAGCTCTGTGTTTAGAAAAGTACTAGCGATTAGTATTCCAATCCTATTTTTTACGGCTTCCTTGTGGTTGATTGCTTGGATTGCCGATGGTCTTATGTTGCGAAATGCAAAAGAAGTTCCTAGAAGTAAACGGGCTGTTTTAGCGATTCGAGATAGCGTGCCTTCTTACGAACAATTTGGAACAGAAATCTTTACGGAACCTTACTTGAATGCTTATTACGATGAATCTTACTTTTTTACGCAAAAGGGGCGGAACGACCAAAAGGAATTGATCTTAGAAAGCTTAAAACGCTTAACGACCAATTACGATTGTGTAGATATTTTTATTCTAGCACATACCAATCCCTATTTGTATTGGTTTGAAACCTTGCCCAAAAACTTGCGTCAAAAAATACGACTGGTTTATAATACAGGTTGTCAAAATGCAGATCAAGGAGAGCGCTGGCTCAAACTAGGCACAAAAGCTTATATTGGGCACAAAGGAAAAACGAGTTTGTCTCCCTTTTTTTACGTCTATTTTTTGAGGCGTTGGGTGAGCGGCCATCGACTAAATATAGCGGTAAAAGAGTCGAATAAAATTGCAAGAGACGAAATTAACTTATTCAAAGACCACTTGCCGAACCCTGAGAATATGGATTATACCGTGCAAACACACGCACATCTTTTTGGTTCTCCAACCCTGCAAATTGACGAATTATGAGGTATAAGGCACTTTTACATACGATCTTAAGAAAGATGCCTTGGGCGCTACTTTCTCTATTCATTCAACTATTTGTTGTTTGGGCAGCTTATTATTTGTACATCAATGATTATGGTTATAACAGCGGGCGTTCGTTCAGTTATTTTATATCCTTCAGCTATTTTGTCTTGGGTACAGCAGGCTTATTAGGAATTGCTTGCAGTTTGGTCGGCATGAGTTATTCCATTTTGACAGAGCGATGGTACAAAATCTTGTTTAAATTATTGTTCTACGTTCCTTCTTTGTTCTTATCGGTTGTTTGGTGTTACGTCTGGTTGGTCCTGCGCGCTTGGATCTAATACATTTCGAAGCAAGCTATTTTGGGTCTTTGACAACTCAAAGATTCCCCGCAGCTAATTTTTGCCACAGCGGACTCTTTTTTTTTCATAACAGTAGGTATTTGGTCGTAGCTGACTACTAGTGCTGGCAAAAAGGGGCCAAGAACCGCTATTTTTTAAGTTGGCCACTGTTTTTGATCGAGGTGATAATGTCATAATATTGATTCAACATTTCCTCCGAGGTCTCTGCTTCTTTGTACGTAATGGAAACTAAAACCATGACGTTTTTCTTTCGATTGAGCCAAAATTCCCAAATAAATTCCCCTTCAGTAGACCTTTCTTTACAGGTTTGTTTCCAAACACTTTCTCTGATTTTGACCGCCTCACTAATTGGTTCATAACGTTCTGTAAACATGCCCAAGGTACTGATCATAATCTCATCTGTTACACCTTCTGCAAAGTAATAACTGGCTACCGTTAAGGCCGAACTATTGTCTCCAGGACTAATATTCAGAATGTTTTC
>CACVAQ010000428.1:1682-15928 GCA_902727865.1 uncultured Aureispira sp.
TAATATTCAGAATGTTTTCCTTGTAGCTTTGTTGGAGCGTTTCGGGATATTCTAAACTATAAAACCCATTTTTACTTTTAAACTCTTTTTTGTTAACCACTTCAGGCGTAGAAGTACAACTACTTAGAAAAAAGCAAGCAATGAAAAGAAATTTCAAGCAATTCGACATACGATACAAGCGCTTTAGGTGATGTGGTCAAAAAATAAAAAAGGGACATAAAATTATTAAACCTTAGGAATGGTCAATAAATAAGTATTATTCAAATGTTCATCTTATTTATTGACTGTTCCTTACTACTCAAAACGTTTGCTAAGTTCTACCAAATCCATAGAAATAAACGTTTTGTGCCCACTCGGACCAACATAAGGTACTTGACAAGCAAACAGCTCATTAATCAATTGCTGCATTTCTACCGCATCTAGGTTTTTCCCAGGTTTGATCGCTGCTTGATAGGCTAAAGAGCGAGCAATATTATCATACAAGTCAATTTTTAAATCCACATTTTGCTTGAATTGCTCCACCAATTTTGTGATAATTGTTTGTTCGTTTTGTTGACTGAGTTCACTAGGCAAGCCATGCACGACAAAACTATTCGCTCCAAACTCTTTGATGTCCAAGCCCAATTCATTGAGTTGAGGGAGTAAATCCTTCAAAAGAGTTGCATCGGGAACCGAAAGTTCTACGGTCTGTGGAAACAACAATTTTTGTGTTGTTGCACGTTTGTTTTCAAATTGATATAAATAACGCTCATACATGACGCGTTTATGCGCTGTATGTTGATCAATCAATAAGAAACCAGACTTAATGGGACTGACAATATAGCGACTGTGCAATTGATACAAATGTTTCGTTGTTGCGCTATCTATCGTTCGTTTAGAGCTAGGATTTGCCCCAGCAGAAGCCTTACTAGAAAAGGTCATTTCTTCCGAATTGTCATTGTCTTCTAGCGGCTCGTCTTCTCCAATGGAAGAAGAAAAAAGCGTTTGCTCTTCCTGTTCTAACTTTTGACCTTGTTCCATGGCCTGATTTTCAATATTCTCATACAGTTTTTCCCAATTTTGAAGATTAGAAAACTCTGTTTCTGAATGTTGACGTTTGTGTTGCCCCGAAAAAGGTTGTTTCGCCGCACTCATTTTAGAGCTAAAGGTTTGCCCTTCCTCCGTTTCTCTCTCCTTTGGGAAATTATTGTTCAAGGCTGTCATATCAAGGTTGGCATTGTCCAAGTGTTGAGAAATGCCACTTTCTACTTCAAAATCAAGGCTAGGCGTAATACTATTCTGCGCCAAGGCATGTCGTGCGGTGACTCTCAAATAGTTGTACACCAAGCGTTCGTCTTCAAACTTAATTTCTTGTTTGGTCGGATGTACGTTGACATCAATTTTTGCGGGATCAATTTCAAAGAAAATAACATATAAAGGATAGACTTTCTTTGGCAACAAATCCTCATAAGCACTTAATACCGCATGGTTAAGATACCCACTTTTTATAAAACGGTTGTTGACAAAGAAAAATTGATCGCCCCTTGTTTTCTTGGCAGAATCAGGCTTCCCAATATAGCCTTTGATGGTGATAATGTCGGTATCTTCCTCAATAGGAATGAGGTTTTTATTGACTTTATTTCCCAAAATGCCGACAATACGTTGACGTAAATTCGAAATGGGCAAATGATATAACTTGGCAGCATTGTGATGCAAAGAGAAGAAAATATCGGAATGTGCCAGCGCAACGTGTTGAAATTCATCAATAATGTGTCGCATTTCAACCGTATCAGATTTTAAAAAATTGCGACGAGCAGGAACATTATAAAACAAATTCTTAACCAAAATAGACGTTCCTGAAGCAGTTTGACAAGGTTCTTGACTGAGGACTCTAGAGCCAGCAATTTTAAGCTGTATTCCCAATTCTTCTTGTTGTTGTTTGGTCCGCATTTCTACTTGTGCAACCGCAGCAATAGAAGCCATTGCCTCTCCTCGAAAACCTTTGGTTCGAATAGAAAAAAGGTCTTCCGTTTTACGAATTTTGGACGTTGCATGGCGTTCAAAACACATACGAGCATCTGTTTCAGACATTCCTATTCCATCATCTACGACTTGAATAAGTGTTTTACCAGCATTTTTAATAATCAGACGAATATTCTTAGCCCCAGCATCAATAGAGTTTTCCAACAACTCTTTGACGACAGATGCAGGGCGTTGAACAACTTCCCCTGCGGCAATCTGATTAGCAATATGATCAGGTAATAATTGTATGAGGTCTGCCATGTATTTTTATTCGATTGAAACGGATAAATATTGTTTAATTCGGCCTGTTACGCAAGCCTGCAAAAGAAGTCGCGAAATACGCTACAAATTTTTGTGTAACTTCAGTTAATAATTAGTCATACTCTTCCAAAAGTTCATATTCTTGACTTTCCAAAGGAAACCAATTTTTCATCAATTTAGGCAAAAGATTGTCTAAAACAAAGTAACTGCCGATTGATAAAAAGATAATAATTAGCAACAATCGGAAAGAAGAAGAACTCGTTAGACCTTTATTTTTATGTTTGTTATCAACAGACTTATAATTGCCAAACTCTTGACGAATACGCATTTTAGTTAAGTCGCCCGTTGTAGATTGGTTTTTTTTACTGTTGATGCGCCGCTCCAAGGCTTCTTTATCCGCATCATAAAAGCGAGGTTTGTACCCAAACTCTCTAGATTTGAATTTTGTAGTACTATTAAATAATTTTAACATGAATAAAGGGTTTAAAGACCAAACAATACAACAAAGAATTTAAAAGATAGGATTCATGCGGTGCATGGCAAAAAGCATGATGGCAATCAGAAAAAACATAACCGCAATCAGTACATACGCAATTCCTTGTTCTCCTTTGCGATTGGACGGCCGTTCGGACCTAGAAGTAGTTGTTCTTGTAGGTTTACGAGTTTTTTTAGATTTTGTTTTTTTCTTTCTAGTTTTTTTTGAACTAGGAACCGTCTTCAAGGGACTTGCAGTCTCTATCTTTTCATCCTGCTCCGATGGGCTAGTCGATTCAGTTTCCAAATCACTTGGACGAGTGGGCTTCAAAGTACTTTTCTTCAAAAGTCCATCTTGACGTTGTTTGATGGCTGCTTTTTGAGGCGAATAAGTCAAGTTTTTTAAAGCCAATACTTTTGTACTCGTTTTGCTAGAAGTACTGTTTGTCGCCTCTAGGTTCAAATGTAAGAACGCTTCCGTTGCTTCGATCTCAGGCAGCCGTATGGTTTGTGTCCCATTTGAAGCGACCGTACCAATTAAATTAATTTTCACCAATTCTGCATTCAGCACTTCCCAAGAAATGGTCAATAGATCTCCTTTTTGAACCGATTTTTTGGATGTAAAAAAAGAAGCAACCACAGGTGCAGGACCATTCAGGACGTCATCTGTCACGGGCTTCGATTCCTTTTCCAAAGCCTTGTCGTAGCGAAAACGTTTGTGGTCATCGCTCAATAAGTCGTAGGCTTCCTTGATTTTGCCATAATGCATAGCAAAAAATGGATCGTTCCCATTTTCCTTCGGATGAAATTTAAGCGATAGCTTTTTGTAAGCCAGCTGAATTTCTGAGAGGGATGCACCTCTAGAGATGCCTAATATATAATAGTAGTCTTTCACAGAACAAATATACATTTTTTTGTTAGAAGAAGAAAGTGCTTTTTAGGAATAAAAACAAAAGCAAAAAATGTTTACTTAATCATTGTGTAAAAAATAGCTGCACGGCAAGGCGATTCGCCTCAAAGGAGCTACAAAAGCTAAGTCACTTTTCAACTGTTTTCTTCTAAGTTCTTCTGCATAAAAAGCCGCTTGATACGCCAAGTCTACTTTTATGCTATTAAAATGCTCATACCCCGACTCCATTTTGTGGAGTGTTGCATTCAGCATTGTTGGAGTGATAATTTGAGGAGCCAACTGCACCCGAATGACAGGCGTAACGGTGAAGGTCGCCTTGTCATAAAATACCTCCTTACCTTTGTAGGCAACAACAATTGCTTCCGCTTCCTGCATTTTATTATAAAGCAAAAAAGGATCTCCTTGATAGCCCTCTCTAAAAAGTGTTTTATCCGAACTTTTGAAGGCAAAAATGCTACTAATTCGTTTGTCTACAGCATAAACAAGCACTCGGTCGTATTTTTCTCCATGTTTAACTTGAATTTCTAGATCAAATTTTTCCAAGGGTTTGATGGCTTCAGCAATTCTTATCCAGCCCATTTTTTCGAGTTTAAAACCAAATTTATCTAGGCGATATTCTGCTCGTTTGTACAAGATTTTTTGATAATCCGCTCGTTTTTTTTGAGCAAGCGCTGCTTTTGTTTCCAGGTCTTTGTCAAGCGCTTTTTTGAGTTGAACTAATTGATTTCTAGTTTTTTTGAGTTGTTTGCTGTAGTAATCTCCTAGAAGCTTAACCGAAGGCGGGACGTCTTTTATATTGCCTAGATTCTCTCTAGCAAAAGCTTTAAACTGGGTTTGATAGGCTGAACCTTTACCTAAAATTTGCGCTACTTTTTCATCACAACGAGCCATATCCCAATCCAAATTTTGGATATAAACCTCCAAAGCAGCTTGTTCCTTAGCAAAGTGCAGATAACGCATCCGCTTTTCAAAAGCTTTGGTGGCAATCAAGGTTTGTGCAAAGGGGGCTTCTTTGATCGTTTTGATTGCACTAGGGTCAATTCCTGTGCAAGTTATTAAGCTATCAAAAGCATGATCGTCCTCACTTGGCAATTGATAAAACTTAAAACTACTATTAGGACCCGATGGCGTTTCCTCCATTGAATGTTGGCGAGGATATTCGGCTCCAAAACTATAATATAAACTATCTAACAATTGTTTTGTGGCAACAGTATAATTGCGAAACGGCAGATTTTTTTGGGCTGTCAGCGCAAAATTAAAGGGCAGAAAGTCTAACTCTTCTAAATCTACAGGGATTAAAAATTGCTTGGGTTTGACAGGTGCCAACCACTGCATTTCTCCTTCGGGGTTTCGAATGCCTTCAAAAATTAGCGCATCTTTTAGTTCGGTTTGCAATTTGGTGGCAACATAAACAGGATTTTTTTTGTTAAACGCTAATTGTTGCCCGTCTGCGGTCGCATTAATAAAAAGCGTTGCCCCTGTTTTCAAAACCTTATCTTTGTGTTGTCCACTGATGTTCGACTGAATTTGCTCTTCTAAACTGGCAATGTCGGTCACTTCTAGCGTGACTTCTTTTTCTACGATTTGCCCATCTTTGTCCCGAAAGGCGCCTTTCGGAATGGACAAAATTGTTCCATTGGCCGTCTCCACGACATGATCTTCCAAGCCACTCAATTTAAAAAATTCACTTTTTTTGAAGGTTTCTATAAAAGGATCTCCAGGATGGTATTTAATTTTTTCAAGAAAGTCATTGATATCAACTGCAACGAGATTGTCTTCGTTTGACGAGGCTGAATTACAGGCTGCGAATAGGGCGATTAAAGAGACTAAAAATAAGAATTGCTTTTTCATAGGAATTGGTTTTGACGTTTAGGCTTGTTTTTTATAAAGATGTGCCGCAAGTTTGTTTTGGCGTGCATGCATACAAGCTACATCATCTGTAACTGCACCAAACGCTGATAAATTCCATCGGCTGCCAATAATTCTTGATGCGTTCCTTGTTCTACAATTTTTCCTTCTTGTAAGACTACAATTTTATCGACATGCTGAATCGTAGACAAGCGATGTGCGATGACAATAGACGTACGGTTTTGTAGGACTCTAAAAAGTGCTTCTTGTACCAGTCGCTCCGAAGCAGAATCTAGGGCAGAAGTAGCTTCATCTAAAATGAGAATGGGCGGATTTCTTAGAATCGCCCTTGCAATGGTAATCCGTTGGCGTTGTCCGCCACTCAATTTGTTGCCTCGATCCCCAATAGACGTTTGATAGCCTTGCTCCATTTGTACAATAAAGTCGTGGGCATTGGCCACTTTTGCGGCAGCTTCTACCTCGGCTGCGCTAACGTTTTCTAAGCCAAAAACAATGTTATTATAAATCGTATCATTAAATAAAATGGCCTCTTGCGAAACCATGCTCATTAAGCCTCGAAGGTCTTTGAGTTGATAATTTTTGATATTAATACCATCCAATAAAATTTCCCCTTCCGTCAAATCATAGAAGCGGGGAATCAAATCAATTAGCGTGGATTTTCCAGCTCCAGAAGCGCCTACCAAGGCGACCGAGCTGCCTTTGGGGATTTTTAAATTGATGTTATTTAAAATGGTCCGCTCTTTATTGTATTGAAAATGAACATTTTTAAAGCAAATTTCTTTTGAGAAGGATTGAACGGCTTGCGCATTTGGCAAATCTTTAATCGCTACAGGAGCGTCTAAGATTTCATTGATTCGTTCAATGGCTGCACTCCCTTTTTGAATCGAATAATAGGCGCTAGAGAAAGATTTTGCAGGGTCAATGATATTATAAAACATTGTAATAAAAACCACAAAAGTAGAGGCTTCGAAAGTCCCTGCAAAGACCAAAGAACCTCCAAACATCAGTAGAACGATGACGACCGAAACGCCTAAAAATTCGGTAAGTGGAGAGGACAAATCTTTGCGACGCATAATCCGCATCATCGTTTGTTCGTAATGTTGATTTTCAGCCTCAAAATTATGCTCTTGATACGATTCTGCATTAAATGCACGAACGATTCTTAAACCTCCTAAGGCTTCGTCCAAAATAGACAGTAAACGGCCTTGTGATTCCTGAGCAGCCGTAGATTTACGTTTGAGTGTTTTTGCAATGCCTCCAATGATTAAGCCTACAAATAAGATTAAAATAAAGGAAAAACCAGTTAACAAAGGACTAATATAGAGCATGACCAACAAAGAGCCTATAATCATAATGGGGGAGCGAACAATAGTTTCTACCGATTGCAAAACAGACCATTGAATCTCTTGAACATCAACGGTAATTCTGGACATTAAATCGCCTTTGCGCTCGTCCGAAAAATAGGAGAGTGGCAGGTACATCAGTTTTTTAAATATCGCTTGACGAATCCGTTTCTCAATCCCGTAACGAACAGGCGCCATTACGAACAAAGCCAAGAACCGAAATAAGTTTTTGAATAAAAAAGTAGTGACCACAACCGCAGAAACTAAAATTAAGCCTGCTTTTTTTCCATTACTAACAATATACTCACTCAAGGTGGCATTAAAGGATGCTTTCCAACTGGCAATAAATCCTTCTTCCTGATGGCTTACAATTTCTATTGTTTCGGTGAGAAACAAAATGTCTAAAAATGGTTTTAAAACCAAAAAAGAAGCAATGGTAAATAAGGCGGTAAGGATATTAAATAGAACATTTAGTATCGCATAGGACTTATAGTATTTTAAATAGTTTAATGTTTTGAAAAAATGCTGCATTGGATTGTTTTACTGCGATCAAGAAGTCTTTGAGAGTCTAAAGAACGCTATTTTTTAGGTGCATTAGCCTAAAGGATAAAAAAAAATATTTTTTTCTAAAAATAAAGTACTAAAAGGCAACTTTTTGAAAACAAACTCGTTTATGGCGATATTCTAATTGTTGATGTTGTTTTTTAGTTTTTAACAATTTTTTTTACCCATAATTTTTTGATTAAATCCCGAAGGAGTACTTTGGTAGAAATAGATCAAAAAGTGAAACTTATTTGACATGAAATCTTATCCGATTTGTGCTTTTAAAGAGTTCTATGTAGATGCTGCAACCGCTAAGGCTGAATTGAAAAATTGGTCGAATTGGAAGCTTTGGAATAGCGTTTCATCGGTTGAGACAGATGAGAAAGGGGGCTTGTCTGTACTTCATTTTGAAATGAAGCAGCCGTCCATTGTTTCGCCCATTGAATTGATGTCTGTTCAAAAAAGTAGTGCAGAAGGATTTGTTTTACAGGGGGCATTCGGGGCAGAAGAGGAGCTTCGGGTGCAATGGATTTTAATGATTAAAGGGAAAAGCAAAGAACAATTATTAATTAGTACGCTTTTGTTAGAAGGAGATGCCGCAGCATTTTATTATGAACAATACGGGAGCTATTTGACGAAACGTTTAAAGAGAATCAATCGTGATTTTATTCAGTATTTGAATCGAAAGTATTTGAATACAAAATGGTTTGAGGAAGGCTGTAATTTAGATGGTTCTTATTTAAGGTAAATTAATTGACAAAAAAAACAGATGAAAAAAACAGTTGTACAAGGAATCGTCATTATTTTAATCATGGCTTTTAAACGGTACAAAATTCACGTATTAAATAGTAGCGAAAACCAATGGTTGAAAGAGATTGATGTTGGTTTTGTGGATGTTTTACTAAACTATATTTACTTTCTTTTGATTCTTAGTTTTGCCAAAGGATTTATTTTCTTTTGGTATCGAAAGAGTAAAAAAATAGACCCTCAAAAAACAGATAATATTATTTTTGGTCTTAATAATATTCATGTTTTAGTCGTGGGCGTGGTGACTGTTTTGACAGGAATTGCTTTGATGGGAATTGATGTAAAAGCGTTTTTTGCCTCTTTAAGTATTATTGCGGCTGCGATTGCCATTATTTCGAAAGATTATATTTCTAATGTCATTGGAGGAATGTTAATCGCTTTTTCTAGCGATATTAATATTGGAGATTACATAAAAGTAGGGGCAAACAAAGGGAAAGTAATTGATATGTCGATTACGATGTTTAGTTTGTTAACCGATGATGATGATGTGGTGATTATTCCTAATAATATGGTGTACGCCTTGGATGTGATTAATTATACCAAAAGAGCGATAAAAAAGACGAGTATAGAATTTGAAATCACTTTGGAAGCTATTTCGACGGTCAGTCAATTGGAAACAGATTTGGTCGCCACTTTAACGGAGTTTGATCGCATTATTCAAAGTGATTCTTATAATTTAAAAGCGGTAGGAATCAAGAAGGATTATATCGAATTTAAGTTTCAATATATTTTAGACATACCTGATAGAGAAAAAGAAAAGGACATTCGTAAGAAGGTCATTCGAAGAGTGGTACAAATTATTAAGAAGGTAGATCCTGTAGAGTCATAATCAAAGAACCATAAATTTCAACCAATTTATAATTCCAATTTTGGACAAAAAACAATCATGAACAGAACAATTCAAGTTATTCAACCAGGGACATTTGAAGGTGAAAATCACTGGTATCCAAAGGCTTTAAATGCCACGATTCACCCAATGGTCAGCTTTTTTTTAAATTTAGATACAAAGCGAATTATTAACCGATATTGTCACCTGAATCCCAAGGTTGATCGTGAAAAACTAACCGAAATTTTATCTTACAAGTGTAAGCATTTTTTATGGTGTGGGGCAGATTTGATTAATGCTACTTCGGCAAGTGGTTTTAGGAAAATGGTTGTGCTTGAAAATAACTCTAGCCCATCTGGACAGAAATCAATGCCTTTGTTGGACGATAATAAAGAAGATGGTTCTTATCGTTTACTGGTAGAACGAACCTTTAAACCTTATATTAAGAATAAAAAAGGCAATGCAAAAGTTGGCGGAAAGTTGGCGGTTTTTTACGACAAAAATTTCATGGAAGCGTCGGGTTACGCACATATTATCTCAGATGTCATGGAGGAAACATGTTATTTGGTGCCTTATTTCTATGGAGAAAATAATGAACACATCAACGTCGAAAATGACCAAATACATTTTAGAACAGAAGATGGCGAATGGCATCCTTTGAGAGCTATTTTTCGCTATGTGACACAGCGCCCTTGGACACGGTTGCCGCTAAGTTCTAAAACTAAAATTTTGAATCCAATTGTTGCTTGTTTGGCAGGAGGACGCAACAAAATGGTGGCGGCCAAGGCCTATGACTTGTACAATGCCGAATTAGAACAGCACGGTTTGCAGATTAATATTCCAGAAACAATTTGGGATGTGAATAAAGCTGAAATCCCTTTGTGGGTCGCAAAAATGGGCGGTCATGCGGTGATCAAAATACCCTATAGCAATGCAGGGCAAGGGGTCTTTACGATTACCAGTGAACAGGAATTGGAGGCTTTCATGGAAATGGAGTTTGAGTATGAGCGTTTTATTGTTCAAAGTTTGATTGGGAATTACAATTGGAGTTCTACTAGTGATAAAGGGAAATTTTATCATGTAGGAACGATTCCAAATCAGAAAGGGGAAACCTTTGTGACCGATATTCGAATGATGGCAAGTAGTACCGTTGATGGCATTCGCCCTTTGTGTGTGTATTCTCGGAGAGCTGAAAAACCGTTGGTGGATTATTTGGAGGATGGGACGGCATCTTGGGATATTTTGGGAACGAACTTATCGGTAAAAGAAGGAACAAATGCTTGGTCAAGTGATACGAGTCGTTTGATGTTGATGGATCGACGAGATTTTAATAAATTAGGCATCGGTCTAGATGATTTGATTGAAGGGTATATTCAAACTGTTTTGTCTATGGTGGCGATTGATAAAATGTGTATTAAATTATACAATAGTAAAGGGAAATTTAGAATGCGTTTGTTCAAGTCTTTGAATGACGACGCTACTTTGTTGGACGAAATATTTAAGTAAAATGAAAAAGTATAATTTTTTGGTATTAACGGAACATACCAAACACAGTAGTCAAAATTCTTTGTATGTTTTAATTGCAGCATTAGTTGGACACGAACAGACGAATCAAGTATATGTTGCGAGTAGAGGAAATGCTGAAAATAAACCCTTTTTTGAAGATAGAACTTCCTCAACAGTAGAGGCTACTTTGGCGAAGGCTTCTTTTGCTTATCAAGCAGACGGAATACAGTTTTTGGAAGCGACCCAAACCGTGGATATTCAGTCGGTAGATGTTGTCTTGATGCGTTTGCCAAGGCCTGCTACAGATGCGTTCTTAGAATACTTAGTAGCGATTGCGCCCAAACAGATTTTTGTTAATGATCCCAAAGGGATTATTAAAACTAGTACGAAAGAGTTCTTATTAAATTTTCCATCGGTTTGCCCTCCTATGACCTTGTGTCATTCGGTGGTGGATGTCTTTAATTTTGCGGCTAAATATCCAATTGTGCTAAAACCATTGAGAGAATATGGCGGAAAAGGGGTGGTGAAAGTGGTCAATCATACTGTTTTTGCAGGCGACGAGGCTCCGAAACCCCTTAAAGAATACTTAGCAGAAATCAAGGAGGAATTAGAGACCGATGGCTATTTAGCTATGAAATTCTTGAAAAACGTATCGGAAGGGGATAAACGCATTTTGGTGGTTAATGGTGAAATTTTAGCCAGTTCCTTGCGCTTGCCTGCACCCGATTCCTGGTTGTGTAATATAGCGCAAGGAGGAACGGCAGTTGCTTCTACGGTTAGCCCAGAAGAAGAGCAAATTATTCAAAAAATTGCTCCCGTACTACTGAAAGAAGGGATTGTTATGTTTGGTGCTGATACTTTGGTTAATGATGATGGCAAACGAATTTTATCAGAAGTAAATACCTTGAGCATTGGGGGCTTTCCGCAGGCACAGGCGCAAACGGGAAAGCCTATTGTCAAAATGGCCATTGATCATATCATTGCTTATGTGAATGAAAAGGTAGGTCAATAGTTTTGTTACTTATAAACAAATTTTAAAAAAAATAGAATCTATAAAAAATGGAAGAGCCTACGATAATTCAGCAATTTAATTTGTCTGACACCCCTGCTAAATCAATTCGACACTACTGGGTTGATTTAATTACAGATGGAATGAATAATTCTATACGAGTACCGATTATGGTGGCGCGTGGAACAGAAGATTTTCCGATCTTGGGTTTAACAGCAGCTGTTCATGGAAATGAATTGAACGGAATTCCTGTGATTCAGCGGTTGTTTTCAGAAATAGATGTGAATGAACTAAAAGGAACGATTGTCGGGGTTCCTGTGGCGAATATTCCTTCATTTATACTTAAGCAACGACGTTTTAATGATGGGGTTGACCTCAATCATATTATGCCAGGAAAGGCAGACGGGAATGGAAGTCAAGTCTATGCCTATCGTTTTTTTACAAAATTAGTAAAGCATTTTGATTACCTATTGGATTTGCATACGGCTAGTGCGGGGCGGATCAATTCTTATTATGTGCGAGCAGACATGAAACATCCGGTGACTAGAAAATTGGCGATGCTCCAAGGCGCACAATTGATTGTACACAACCCTCCCTCTGATGGAACCTTAAGAGGCGCTGCGGATGAAATAGATATTCCAGCAATTACCTTGGAAGTAGGAAACCCAAACACGTTTCAGAACAAGATGATTAAGTCTGGCATCATTGGAGTGCATAATGTGTTGAGCTATTTGGAGATGACAGAGGATGAAATTGAATTGCCAGAAGTGCCTACTGTAATTTGTCAAAAATCCTATTGGATTTATACCGATGAAGGAGGCTTGTTGCAAATACATGTGAATTTGATGCAAGCTGTCAAAAAAGGCGATTTGTTGGCTTCTATGCGAGATGTTTTTGGTAATTTAATCAAAGAATATTTTGCGCCTGAAGATGGGGTTGTTATTGGAAAAAGTGTCAGTCCCGTCAATCAATCTGGTGGGCGAATTTTGCATCTTGGAATTGAAAAGTAAATAAGGAACAGTCAATAAATAAGTATCTTGTTGGTTTCTTTATCCAGTTGGATTTGTCTTTTCTGATCCAACTGGATTTTTATTTGAGAGCCGGTACTTAATCTAAGAAAATTTTGATTGCCGAATTAAAATAGCGTTTTTACGGTTGATAAAACGTAAGTTTTAAGAAAAAAGAACTTCTTCGGGGAGCGAAAGAACCCAAAAAGGCAAATTACTTGATACTACTTTTCACATACCTACAAGACTTTTTTAGGATGTTGGCTTGGGGCTAAACAGATAGATGAAGAATACATATACAGACTTAATTGAGCAGAGTTATGATTTTCCACAAGAGGGGTTTGATTTAAATAAGGAATACTTAACTTTTCATGGTGTTTCTATTCAATCCTTAATTGAAAAGTATGGAACCCCCTTCAAATTGATTTACCTGCCTAAAATTGGTGCTCAAATCCAAAAAGCACGGAATTTGTTTCAGCGAGCGATCAAAAAACACGACTATCAAGGAACGTATCATTTTTGCTATTGTACCAAATGTAATCACTTTTACCATGTAGTCAGTGAAGCTCTAAAACACAAAGTCAATTTAGAGACCTCTTCTTCTTTTGATATAGATTTGATTATGAAGTTGTATAAGGAAGGGAAATTAGATAGAAAGTGTATTATTCTTCATAATGGGTATAAAACGGATGGGTATTTGCGAAAAATTTTGGCATTAAATGCGCTGGGATTTGAAAATTCTGTTATCATTTTGGATAGTACCAATGAATTGCAACGCATTGAAGCAATCAGCAATGAATCGACTAAAAAGATCAAAATTGGTGTCCGAATGGCGATCAACGAAGAAGCGCAATCGGCTTATTATACATCTCGTTTAGGCATTCCTCAAAAAGAGATGCTGGACTTTTTTAAAACCCGTATCAAAGGGAATAAAAAGTTTGAGCTAAAAATGCTCCACTTTTTTGTGGATTCTGGGATTAAGGATAGTTTATATTATTGGCGAGAATTTCAACGTGCTTTGAGTGTCTACATTGAAATAAAAAAAGAATCGTCTAGTTTGACTTCGTTCAATTTAGGCGGCGGTTTTCCGATTCGAAACCACTTGGGCTTTGAATATGATTATGAATCTATGATTGATGAAATTGTTCGGAAGATAAAAGAGGCTTGTACACAAGAACAAATAGAGGAGCCGAATATTTTTACAGAGTTTGGCAAATATACGGTAGGAGAGTCCAGTGCGATCATTTTTGAAGTGCTGGAGCAAAAACAACAAAACGATACCGAAGCTTGGTATATTATTAATAATAGTCTAATGAATACGATTCCTGATGCTTGGTCGATTCACGAAAAGTTTATTCTGTTGCCGATCAATAAATGGGGCAATGGTTATCAACGGGTTAACATTGGGGGAATTAGTTGCGATCATGCGGATTATTATAATTCAGGAGATTTTAATCAAGAAATTTTATTGCCTCAATATTCCAAAAACGATAAAGAGCCTTTGTACCTAGGCTTTTTTCATACTGGAGCCTACCAAGATGCCATTAGTGGTTATGGAGGGATCAAACATTGCTTAATTCCTTCGCCCAAGCATGTTATTATAGACCAAGATGAGGACGGCAATTTTATAGATTATGTCTATCGAGAGGAACAATCGGTGGAAGAGATGTTTAAGATTTTGGGTTATTAG
>CACVAQ010000429.1 GCA_902727865.1 uncultured Aureispira sp.
ACCCCCGAACACAAATTAGAAACATCCACTTTAAAGTTTTGGTCTCTTACATTGGTGTGCGATTGACAACGTTTGCCACGAGCATCGTAAATTTCAATCGTTACCGCTTCTGTCAACGTTTCTTTAAACCGAACTGTGATGTAGTCTTGTGCAGGATTCGGAGCAACAACCGCAGCAGGTGCTCTTGGAGTCGCTAGTGTATTTATAGCCGTGATAGGATTGTAATTGGGTATGATAATACACTCTGACCCATTTGCTGGACGCCACAAAGGAACCCCAGCAGGCAACAAGGTCCCTTGATCGTCGTCTAATAACTGTGGCACATTTGACATGCTGTCAGGAAAAGGGACAACGGTTTTGATTTGAATGCGTTGCTTGTTAATATTAATAAAGAAAAAACCGCTAATTTGTCCCACATCTTGTGTTACATTTGGAATCGGTGCATAAGCTGCTCTTGGAGGAGCCCCCCAAGCGCCATCGCCCAAAAATACAGCCCCAAGACTATCGTCTCTCACCAAATTATTATAACTCGTCGTAGCCGAGGCATCATACTTTAATGGATAGGTTGTTTTGAGGACATGTGTATGAGATTCACAAGACAAACGCACGCCATACGTAGCAAATTCCGAAGCCCAACAGTTGATTAAATCGGTACGAGCTGAATATTCTGCATGTGGAATCATCGGTTGATGGTATTGTACAATTTTCCAATAAGGCGTATTGGATACCGTGCTATTTTGCTGTAAATCATTCAACAACCAGTTTTTTTGTATCACATCGGTACAAGCATCCGCAGGTTCAGAATTTAGCGTATACAACCGAAATAGATTGCCGCCAAAATTAGTCGCATAATAAATATCCGCATTAGACACATCAAACAATTTATCCAAATCGACCGCATCTTCGTGGTTTCCTAAAGCATGAATAATGGGTGTAATTCGCCCATCTGGTCCATTCGTCAAATCCCAATCGTCCATCCATTCGACCCAATCATCTTCGCTATCGTAGGGAAAAATATCATAATTTCGAATATAATCTCCTGTAAAAGCGACAAAGTCTGGGCGAACACGTCCTACAATTCGATTCAAATCTTGACGGGTTTCTCTACAGCCATCTCCCCAACAAGAGGGGTCTCCGATGCCTAATATATTGACTCGCTGACGAGAGTCGCCTCCCGAAATAAAAGAAATCGCTTCATTTGGATCATCCGAAATCGTACGGAAAGAATGTTGAGCAGAAACAGCGGTTGCACCGTGCTGAATGACAAAATAATAAACGGTACCTGGTTGAAGGTTTGTCAAACGAACAAAATAATGATCGTTCCCTTTGTGACTCGTGCTTCGGTCTACTGTTTTGGTTAGATTGTATGCCGCATAATTGCTTCCATGATTTATAGTATCATAATGAACGGTTCCAACCGTTCCCGTCCAGCCCAAAGAAAGCGTTGTTGCGGGGTCGTCCCGATACGTTGCTCGAATCCACTTGGGCTGTGCAAACGCTTCTTGAGCAAAAATTAAGACAAACAAGCCCAACAAGAGTTGGTATACTATTTTGGTGTTTCCTAGATTCATAATGATTCAATACTTTTTGGTTAACTTTATTTTCCGTTGAACTTAAAGATACTATAAATATGTCAATTGAAGCATTCCCTTTCGCAACTCTTGTGCCTCAAAATTACAAATCATACCGATCGCCTAAGTTTGGAATTTCAATATTACGAAAGCCTTTCTCCTCTAAATACGTCTTAAACTTAGACTGTACTCGATGTTCTCCATGAACCAAAAACAACTTTTTCAAGCGCTTTTGATTCTTCAAAAAATCAAACAATTCCACTTGATCGGCATGTGCAGAAAAAGAAACCAGTCGTTTTACTTTGATTTTCACCTTTTTCCGTTCTCCATACAAATCAACCGTAGCGTCTCCTTTTAGCAATTTTCCACCCAAGGTATTTGGAGCACAATAACCAACCATCAAAACGGTATGTTTAGCCTCCTCCACCAAGTGATACAAATGGCGGACCACACGCCCAGAAGTCATCATGCCAGACGAACTAATGATAATACAAGGTTCGTCAGACCTTGCCAAACGATTCGCTAGACCTCCACGCTTTACATAATTTAAGCCCGAAAAGCCAAAGGGATTTGGATCTTCCATCAAATAATCGTGCAATTGTTCGTCGTAACATTCGGGGTGCGTTCTAAAAATATCCACGGCATTTATCGCCAAGGGGCTGTCTATATAAACAGGAATTTTGGGTAATTTCCCAGCCGTTTCTAATTGATCCAACATATAAATAAGGCTTTGGGTGCGTCCAACACTAAAGGCAGGAATCAATAATTTCCCTTCATTCAGCACACAAGTCTCTCGAACGACATACAATAAATCATTCAAATCAGCCGTAAAATTTTGATGCACCTTCCCTCCATAAGTCGACTCACATATCAAATAATCTACTTCGGGCATTGGAATCGGGTCTTTTAAGATAGGGCGATCGTTTCGCCCAATATCTCCTGTAAAACCAAACAAAACAGGCGCTTCTCCCTCCTCTTCTATTTTTAAGGTAACACTTGCCGAACCTAAAATATGCCCTGCATCTCGAAAGAATACCTCTAAACCTATTTCTACAAAATGCCAACGTTCGTAGCTCAAGCCTGTAAAAAAGTAGAGCGCCATTTTTGCATCTTGACAAGTAAACAGTGGTGGATTTTTTTCATCGGCATCGCTCTCTTGAATTTTCCCTGCGTCCATCAACATAATTGAAGCTAAACTTCGAGTGGCATGGGTACATAGTATTTGTCCTTTAAAACCATCTTTGACCAGTTTGGGTACTCGCCCAATATGATCTATGTGTGCATGGGAAAGAATTAAAAAGTCAATTTCTTTGGGATCAAAATGGTTCCAAGTTTCATTAAAACGGTGCATGTCGGCTTTATTGCCTTGATACAAACCGCAATCTAACAAAATTTTATGCCCATTTTTAAGCGTCAACAAATGACAACTTCCCGTTACGTCTTGAGCAGCACCGCAGAATGTTATGTTCATGTTTTCGGGCTTTATTTTTTGATAATGTTAAACCAAGTAAGCTTGAAATTCTTTTAACAAGCTTGGATTGTCTCGGACAATCCAACGTTTAAAAGCTGTAAAGGCA
>CACVAQ010000430.1 GCA_902727865.1 uncultured Aureispira sp.
CTAAGACCGAAAACGCATATCCTTCACATTCAATTGTAATTTTTTTCTTCCTTTGAAATTATTTTCTTCAAGAACATAACACATTTCAAAAAGTTTTTGTGCCTGTAAATCATTGATATAGGCTCCGAAACCAAAGGCGATGCCATCCATTGTGGCGCCTTTTTGCTCTTGAACGACTAGTTTTAAATGGCGATTTTTTAATACTTTAGAATAGCCCGTATCTCTAAGATCTTTAGACGAAAAGACAGGGCGCATATTTTGAGGACCAAAAGGGGCAAACTGTTCTAATAATTGCCAAAACTTAGCATTGATATGCTCCAACTTTAAAGGCGCATCAATATATAAAATGGCTTGCTCTTGTAAGGGATGTATGTTTTGAGCCACAATTTGTTGAAACCGTTGCTTGAACGCTTCGAAATTAGAAGGCTTTAAGGTCAGCCCCGCCGCATATTTGTGTCCGCCATAATTAACCAATAAATCTTCACATTGTGCAATCGCTTGGTACACGTCAAAACCAGGGACAGAGCGAGCCGAGCCAACAATTCGACCATTCGATTCGGTGAAAATAATCGTAGGCTTATGGTATTGGTCCACCATTTTGGACGCTACAATTCCAATCACGCCTTTGTGCCAAGTTTCTTTGAATAAAACGGTCGCTTTTTTTTCAGCAAAGAACAAATCATGCTCTACAATTTGTTTGGCTTCTAAGACAATATCGTGTTCGATATCCCTTCGTTCTTGATTGATTCCTAGTAATTCTTTGGCCAAATCTTTGGCTTTGGTTTCTTCTTGCGCAATTAATAAATCAACGGCTTTACTAGCATGAAGTAAGCGCCCTGCGGCATTAATCAAAGGACCAATCCCAAAAACAACATCTCTAACATTATAAGCAGTAGACTTGCCCAATAAATCCATTAAAACACGCAAACCTAATCTAGGGTTTTGATTGAGTTGTTGTAAACCAAAATGGCTCAGGACTCTATTTTCGCCTCTTAGAGGAACAAAATCACAGGCCAAACTAATTGCGACCAAATCGAGCATTGGTCGCACTTCTTTTTCAAAAGATAGCGTATAAAATTGTGCAAAGCCTTCAATTAATTTAAACCCAATGGCGCAACCACTTAGCTCTTTGTAGGGGTAGTGGCAATCGGCTTGTTTAGGGTTGAGAATAGCATAGGCTTCTGGCAGCACATCACTAGGCAAATGATGGTCACAGACAAGAACATCAATGTTTTTTTGGTTGGCAAACTGAATCGCTTCATGTGCTTTGATTCCACAGTCTAAGGCAATAATTAAGGTGCATTGATTGGCCGCAGCATACTCAATTCCCTTTATAGAAATGCCGTAGCCTTCTTTGTACCGGTCGGGTAAGTAGCGGTCTAAATGCGCATGGTATTTAGCAAAAAAACGATAAATTAAAGCAACGGAAGTCGTTCCATCTACATCATAATCGCCATAAACAAGTATTTTTTCTTTTTTGATAATGGCTTGCCCAATGCGTTGAACGGCTTTTTCCATTCCTTTCATTAAAAAAGGATCGTGCAAATGGCTGAGTTGTGGTCGGAAAAACTTTTTAGCGGACTCAAATGTATTGATGCCTCTTTGAACCAAGAGTTGACAAAAAATAGGGTGAATCTTTAATTGCTGGTGTAGTTCTGTTGCTTCGGTAACATCATATTCTGTAAATTCCCAGCGTTTTTGCATAGTTCTTGAGGTGTTCGGAGTATAAATAAGGTAGGATTTATTTTTTTCTTAGAAATCTTAAAAGAATTTAATGGACAGAAAGTAGTTGAAGTCCTAAGAATCAATTATTTTGTTTAATAAAAATAGGTAAACCACTGATAGCTTACGAATCTGATGATAGATTGTTACTAAAAGGCCCTAAAATGTTTGAGATAAGAACTCTAATTTTAAACTACTTAAGTAAATTCAACCTAAAAAATAAGCCAATGCGTATTATAGGATTCATTTTTATGCTTTTGATCGGAAATTTTGCAGCTGCTCAAGAAGATACTGCGGCAGTTGAAGCAAGCCCAGATCAGCGACAGCAAAAATTGGAAAGTGCAGAGTCTCATTTGGCCTTAGGTTTGAACGATCACGATGGCTCGCCCCGTAATAACAATGGAATTCGGGTGGTGTTTTACAATGCCGAAAATTTATTTTACCCAGAAAACGATAGCATCAAACGAGACGACGATTTTACGCAAAATGGCTTAAAACGATGGACGTTCTTTCGTTATCAACAAAAACTAAACAATATTTATAAGGTCATGATGGCGATTGGGGGTTGGGAGCCACCTGCTGTGGTAGGGTTTTGTGAGTTGGAACACAAAAAAGTCTTAGAAGATTTAATTAATAAGACGCCACTAAAAAAGTTTGGCTATAGAGTGGTTTATGAAGAATCTCCAGATCGTCGGGGAATTGACGTGGGCTTTATTTACAGACCTAGCAAGTTCAAATACATCAGCCACGAAGCGATTCAAGTTGATTTTCCTTTTGACGAAAACTTAAAAACTAGAGATGTCTTGCATGTGCAGGGGCAAGTTTTGGGAAAAGATACCTTGAGTGTGTTCGTCAATCACTGGCCTTCTAGATGGGGAGGACAGGCAAAAAGTGAACCCAAAAGGGTGTATGTTGCTTCTTTGATCCGTCAAAGAATTGATGCCTTGTATCAGGCCAATCCGAATGTCAAGGTTGTTGTGATGGGAGATATGAATGATTATGCGAACAACAAAAGTTTGATCGAGGTTTTAAAAGCAAAAGGAACTTTAGAAGCAGTTGAAAAAGGTGATTTGTTCAATTATATGGAAGCTTTGAGTAAAAACTGGCAATTGGGCTCTCATAAATATCAGGGACATTGGGGAACTTTGGATCACATTATTGTATCAGAGCCTTTGTTGAATGACAATCGGAAAGGTTTTTTGAGAGCAGCGAAAGACGGGGCGCATATTTTTGCTGCTCGATTCTTATTAGAAGAAGATACCAAAAATCTAGGTTTACAGCCCTTTAGAACCTATGCTGGTCCTAGGTACATTGGTGGCTTTAGCGATCATTTGCCTATTTATATTGATCTGATGTATAATGCAGAGTCAGATCTTGAGGATGCCGACAAAATAGAGGCAGAAGATATTGAAGAATAATTATT
>CACVAQ010000431.1 GCA_902727865.1 uncultured Aureispira sp.
TTTAGAAGTATCGCCGAAGTATTTTCACGCTCTAGGAGCAATGCATGGCAGTGTGTATTTTAAGTTATTAGATGATGCGGCTTTCTTTTCAGTGAACTCGATTGTACCAGATGTGTTTGTCTTAACAACAAATTATAACATCAACATTGTGCGTCCAGTGAGTCAAGGAGTCATTAGAGCAGTTGGAACGGTAAAGTTTATTTCTAAAAATTTATGGATTGCAGAATCGACTTTGTACGATGAAAAGGGAAGAACAATTGCCTTTGGAACAGGGCATTTTGCAAGAAGTAAAGTCGCCTTAACGGCAGAAATTGGCTATGAATTATAAATAAAAACATAAAATGAAGGCAGAAAATAAAACAATAACGAAAGAGGATTTAGAATTTGATAAAAACCATTTATGGCATCCTTATACTTCTTTAACCAAGCCTTTGCCCGTTTACCCTGTCGCATCAGCAGAAGGCGTTCGCATTCATTTGACGGATGGGCGTGTGTTGATTGACGGAACGGCAAGTTGGTGGTCGGTCATGCACGGTTACAACCATCCTGTTTTGAATGAGGCGATTGCAGCACAGACTAAAAAAATGGCGCATATTATGTTTGGTGGCTTGACCCATCAGCCCGCTATTGACTTAGGGAAAAAATTAGTCGAATTGACACCAGAAGGCTTAGATGCTGTTTTTTTATGCGATAGTGGTTCTATATCGGTCGAGGTAGCGATGAAAATGGCGGTGCAATATCAACATGCTTTAGGAAAGAAAGATTGCTCAAAATTTTTGACGCTAAAGAAAGGTTATCATGGGGATAGTTCTGGAGCGATGTCGGTCTGTGACCCTGTGTCTGGAATGCATCATTTGTTTCAAGATTTTATGCCACAGCACTTTTTTATGGAAGCTCCAGAGAAAAGTTTCAAGGAAGTATTGACAGGAGAAGAAGTAGAAACGATCGAACGCTTTTTTGAAGAAAATGCGGCTCAGGCAGTTGCCTTTATCTTAGAACCAATTGTACAAGGAACAGGAGGTATGCGTTTTTATGCGCCACAATACTTAAGCGAAATTAGTCGGCTTTGTACCAAGCATGGTTTATTACTTATTGCCGATGAAGTAGCGACAGGATTTGGACGAACAGGGAAGATGTTTGCAGTAGAACATGCTGGAATTGTGCCCGATATTATGTGTGTCGGAAAAGCCTTGACGGGGGGCTACATGACTTTGGCCGCAACGATTTGTACTCGAAAGGTGGCGAATGTAATTTGTAATGGAGAAGCGGGGGTGCTCATGCACGGTCCTACATTTATGGGGAATCCTTTGGCTTGTGCGGTGGCGAATGCCAATTTGAGTTTGTTAAAAAATTCTGATTGGGAACAAAGCATTCTTAACCTTGGGACTATTTTAAACGAAGAATTGTCAAAAGCAGAACAGTATCCTTTAGTCAAAGCCGTTCGTGTTTTGGGCGCAATAGGGGTCATAGAAACGACCGTTCCTGTAAATGTTGAAAAAGCACAGGCCTTTTTAGTAGAACGTGGCGTTTGGGTGCGCCCTTTTAGAAATTTACTCTATATCATGCCGCCTTACGTGATGAATCAAACCGATTTGGAACACCTTTGCCGAATGATGGTGGCGGTCGTACAAGAGGAGACTTGTTTTATTTTATAGTGTAGAGTTTTATTTTACTCATTTGTAGTTTTATTGAAGTTGCAAAAAGGAAAATACTCTACAAAACCTACTTTGTACTTCACCGTGTCCCTTCTATATTTAAAAATCGGGCTGCCTCTGCGAGGTGTGAAGTAGGTTTATTATTCTTGTTTTATTTTTTATTTAAAGTTTTATTTTACTCCGCTAAAGATTCATTGGGTAAAAAAGAAGTAATGAAATGGTGTAAAATAAGTCTAATTTCAATTTACTTACTATATCTTAAGGTTTAGGAGATAGAATACTTGGCAAATCTTGGCAAAAAGCATAAAATAAATTATCTTAAGATTGCTGTCCTAGTTTTTTACGCAAAAACGAAACCAATGCTTAGACCTTACCTATTATTATTGACGATTACTTTCTTGACGATAGGAAGCAGTTGTAGGAAATCAGAACCTAAACCTAAAGAAGAAACTAGGAAATATCTTTTCGTAGGACATACCTATGCTGGTACAAATCTTATCGACCATCGGATTATCCCACATCTAAGCCGAACGCTTTACGATCAGTTTTGGTTGGGAGGAGATATGTGTTCCGAGACAACAGCCGATTCACTGACTCTTGAGTATTTGGACGGTCTTTTTGATTTGGGAAGCCCCAAAACGCATTGGACCTTGGGCAATCACGACATTCGCAATGGAAATTTGCAATGGATAACAAAAAAAACGAAGCGGCCGACCTTTTACAGTGCTAATTTTAATGGAATTTGCTTATTGGTTCTCAACACTAATTTTGGGCATGGAGGATACGACACATTAGCCGTGAATGCTCAGTACGAGAAGGTAAAAAAGGTCTGTGACACCCTTCAAGCTGTTTCGCATCTAATCGTATTGTCTCATCATGTTTGTTGGGCTAGAGTAGCAGGGCTCGACTCTGCTCAGGTCGCCGCAAATGCAAACGGCGCTTGGTTAAAATGGCGTTTTAATCCTCAGGAATATTTCGAGGATGCCATCTATCCATTATTACTTCAAGTAAAAAATAAAGGAATTAATGTTATTAATCTAGCAGGGGACTTTGGGCAGGAATCGACGGAATATTATCAACAATCTCCAGATGGAATTCATTTTATAGGTTCTGGTATAACATCTGATATTCCTTGGAATACTCAATTTCAGACGCATGGCCTCGAAGATAAAATATTAATTTTTGAACACAATTTGGAAACACAAGCCCTCCATTGGTATTTTGAAGTACTTTAGAGTATAAACAACTTAAAAGACATGGTTTTAGAATTAATTATTCAGTTACATTTCGTAATATGAAAGTATTACTATATATTTATACATAATTCAGAATTATGTTTTGTAAAATAACTTTTTGGCGAAATTTATTTAACTGCTGCCATCTTGTCAAATTGACTATTCCTATAGACAAGAGTAAATTTTATTCACACTCCTTTAATATTCCCTTTAATAAGAAAAATTAACGATTAATTAAGTAGTCCTTA
>CACVAQ010000432.1 GCA_902727865.1 uncultured Aureispira sp.
ACTTTTTCTTGCTCTTTGATATTCAATTTTTGAGCCCCTTGATCCTCTAAGTTACCTTCAATATCTTTTTCAGATTGAACAATACTAGCTTCTGCTTTTGTAATAATCTCTTTTTGTTTGGCAATATTAGCCTCTGACTGAGTTTTAGCTTTTTCCAAAGTTTTTAAGGTATCGTTCATGCTTACCAATCTCTTTTCCTCCTCTTTGAGTTGAGCGGCAATCATATCCGCAGAAACCAACAAGCTAAAGTCTTTTAGCACTTTTTCACCAAAAGGATAGCGTTCTGGATGCTTCTCCGCAGACAAGTAGGTCACCCCAAGGTTAAACCAAACGGCAACCGTCGTTCCATCCTCACCATTGTCATAGACTTTAGAAATAATATCTACGGCATTTTCGCTCATCTCCTTAATCTCAGCATTATCAGAAAAGTACTCCTCTATTTTGCGATTGTATTTCGTTTTTCCTTTGAAATTTTTTAGATACTTGCTCCAAAGTTTGTTGACTTGTTTGTAAGAGGTATTCGGTAAGTTGACAATCAAGGCATTGGCACTGCCTTTGGTCATGGCTCGGTTTTCTTCCAAGACTTTGAATTCAAAATCTGTTTGAGCAAACGTAGTTGTGTAAGTAATTGCAAATAAGATAAATATAGCTGCTATTGTTTTCATTGTTGTTGTGTTTTTTTTAATTTTAAGATAAGGCAATAGAATGCCCGTATTAGCTCGTGCTAATTGTTTTTTTTATGAAAAAAGAAGAATGATATTTAAGATATTGTTGTTGTTTATTTGTTTGTAAACAACTTTCTAGAGCGTTGTTTCTGTTTCTTGAATAGGTGCAGGATGGTCTTTTGTTTTGTTGTTGCGCCACTTAGAGGGCAGCGCTCCAAATATAAAGAAGGACAAAACAATCAAGCCTCCCAATAAAAAAGCACCCATCAACCAAAGACTCAAAGGCAAGGTTACTTCATAGGCTAAGAAATAAATTGCTGTTGGAGTTGTGTTCTCAAAAATAGCAATCAATAAAGCAATCAAGCCCAATAGATAAACGAAAATCTTTAGTCTAAACAACCATTTTTTTAACATAATGCAGCAGTGGTTAAAAAAAAATATAGTTAATAATTAGTCAATAATTTTGACTTTTTTAGTGACAAACTCATGCGCTGGAATAACAATTTTTTCATTGTTTTCATCCTTTATAATAATTGAAATACTTTCTATTTGTATGATTTCGCCTCGTATGCCGTCAATTTCTACCAGCTGTCCTTCGTGGAATGTTTTTCTACTAAAAAAGATAGCTAAGATATTCGTCAAAATATCTCTAGAGGCAAAAGCATAAGAAATAGATAGCGAAGCCAACATCGCTCCTAAGATTAATAATAGATTAGACGTAATAATAGTCGTATCAATTCCCGCTTGTTTTAAAGCGGTTAAAGTGACAATAATTATTAACAAATAAAAGACAAGTTGACTAATCAATCGCCCAGCACGAATGCCCAAAGAGGCGGTAGTACTTCTTATAATATCTCGAACAAAACCAGCAATAAAACTACCCAAAATAAAGAGTATGATGGCAGAGAATAAGGTCGGTAAATAACTAATTAATTTTGATATTTCCTCTGATACAGAAGTCCAGCCTAAAATATCGGAAGCCGTTGTAAAGACCAATAAAAGAGAAATCCAATAAACAAATTGACTAATAATTTTACTTGGCGGCGCTTCAATATTTCCTTTGTCTAGTAATTCTATTACTTTCAATTTTTTTGCCAAGGCATCAAATTTGAATCCTAACAAAATCTTATCCAAAAGAGACGCAATGCCTTTGCTAAAAAGCCAGCCCAAACCCAAAACAACCAATGCTCCAAGAACATTAGGCAATCCCCCCATAAAAGCTTGTCCAAAAGCACTCAAAGATTGGTAAAATATCGTCGTTAAATTCTGTAACATGTTGTCTTAATTTTGTGGTACGTAGTAGAGAGGCTGCTTTTTCAGAAAGGTCACAATTTTATCGATCTTTATTTTCTTTTTTTTGAGCCGCCTCAGGAATATTAAACATATCTAGTTCGGCACGAACAAAATGCCCTGTGAAAAGTTCTATAATATCGGAGAGCATTTCGTAGGTATGTATTTCGTCCAAAATAGCACGTTTTGCTTCTGGCGGTGGCGCTTTCTCTTCATGTAATTTTCTAAAAGTATCTTTCATGTTTGTTCGTATTTAGGAAGCTTCATTTGATTGATTAAACAGTTCGGCAAGTTTCGCTCGACCTCTCTTTAAGCGCATTTTAACGGCACTTTCTCCCACTTCTAAACTTTCAGCGATTTCTTTGACAGACATATCAGAAAAGTAGCGCATCACTAAAACCAGTCGGTATTCTGATTTTAATTTTTTTAGTAAAAACATTAATTGGTCTACTTTTATTTGTTGTAACTCTTTGTGC
This sequence comes from uncultured Aureispira sp., assembly GCA_902727865.1. Taxonomy (GTDB): domain Bacteria; phylum Bacteroidota; class Bacteroidia; order Chitinophagales; family Saprospiraceae; genus Aureispira. The sequence continues at coordinate 2,432 of CACVAQ010000432.1, forward strand.
TCTTTTTCGATGTCTTGTATGGCAAGGGTTTCATAACCACTTAATTCTTCTGGAGAAATTAAGAGTCGTTTTTTTAATTTAAAATACTGCATACAATGATTGTACGATACCGTATTGACCCACAAAGAAAAAGTACTACGGCCTTCAAATTGCGCTATATTTAAGAAGATTTTGATCATAATATCCTGCATCAAATCTTTTGCTGTATTTTGATCCTTCGTCAAACTCACACATTTTCGATAAATTATGGGCGCATAACGATCGTACAAGACTTCAAATAGATCCGTTTTTTGCTCTTTACTAATCAATGAAATGATCTCGACATCAGATAATTCTTTGTAAAAGGCATTTTTTTTATTCAATGGCATAACACCTGCTTGGTTTGACAGTGGTGGTGGTAAAACAATATGGGTCTTTGACAATTTTTGCCACAGCCTACTCTTTTTCTTTTTCATAACAGTAGGTATTTGGTCGTAAGTAGTAAATAAAAAGCCGTAAGTGATTAATTGTCAGTGTTCTGGCTTGCGATTTTTTACTTACGACTTACGACTGAAATAGTAAAGCCTAAGCTATTTTTTATGGGCTGGCAAAAACGGTCAAAGAACCAACAATATTAAAACAATTGCCGATAATGCGACATAAATCATAGGTAGTACATTTATGAATGATATAAGCCCTTGTTATAACAGGGGGTTAATGTATTA
>CACVAQ010000433.1 GCA_902727865.1 uncultured Aureispira sp.
TATTTGCTGTTTTTTATTTACAATTCGAATCAAGGTCGAAAATGTGTATAGCGTGGAGGTTTAAAACAACATTACTCCATTGTATCCACCTGTTTTTAATTTTTAAGGTGGAATGCTTCGTCCTATTTTTTGTTGTTCAGACGTAAATTTAGCGCTTGATTCCCATTTACAGGAGGATAGCAGGCAGAACAATAGGAAAGGCGGATTTTAACCGAATTAGAGGAACTGGAGTTCCCTAAAAAGCAACAGGGAATTTAGACCCAACGCCTAAATTCCCTGTTTAAAAATACCGTAAAAAAAAGATAGAATTAGTCTTTGATAGCAGAAGGATTGTACTTCACATAAATATTAATCCAGATGGCCCTTGCCAAACGAGCAATCAAAGGGACAAACAAAACACCACCAATAATAGCAGCAACAAAACTTTGGTTGACGGTGAAGTTAAATACAAAAATACAAAGCACCATTGCACTAAGCATATAACCTGAACTTAGGCCATAACCAATGTACATTGCCCCCCAATAAAAACCAGGCTCTTTCTGGAAATCTTGTTTGCATTTTGGACAACTCTCGTGCATATTGTAAATTCCTTGCATGGAAACTAAAGAACTTTTATACAAATCTCCTTCATGACATCTTGGACATTTGAACTTTCTAATACTGTATAATTTGGACCCCTTTTTAAACATAATTTATATGTTTTTTTATGATAATATATTACGTTGAATGAATTATTTTTCAAGGTTAAGATGATGCACCTTAATGCGATTTCGACCCAATTCAACCAAACCCATTTGTTCCATTTTTTTTAACAATCTGGAAACGGCTTCTCTTGTTGTATTGAGGTCTAGTGCAATCTGTTTGTGTGTAATCTGAAACTCCTTTTTCTGCGTCAAGTCTATCTTTTTTGATAAGTATAAAACCAAGCGTTGATCTAACTGAGCGAAGGCAATGGCATCAATAGTCGAAAGCAATTCTTTAAAACGAATATTATAAGAATGCATGATAAAATTTTTCCATTCAATATGATCTCTAGACCATTCGTCGATGTATTTAATGGGGATAGCCAAGATTTCGGTATCCTCTTCAGCAACGGCTTTGATGTCACTGGTTTTGTCCATCATACAACAAGTAAAAGCCGTCGGGCAAGTGTTGCCGTGGGCTAAATAGTACAATAAAATATCTCCTTCTTCGCCTTCTTGAGTTACTTTGATAATACCATCTAATACGATGGGGACGAGTCGGATGTGTTGCCCATAATCTAGAATGACCGTACCTTGTTTGAGCTGCATGACTTGCCCAACTTCGGCAATCTTATCCAATAAGACTCGATCTTGGATCATTGGTAATTCTGTTCGTAATCTATTCTGCAATAGTTGTTGCTCCATAATTAGTGTGGTAATTTAGAACGCAAAGCTCCATAAGTTAAAGTGCCTAGAATAGCACTGATAATAACAACGATTATAATCGGAAAACCATGTCCTAAAAGCGTATACATCGGACCAGGACAAGCGCCTGTCATTGCCCAACCCAATCCAAAAATAACGCCCCCAAAAAGGTATCTAGGAATGCTCATCGCTTTAGGCGAAAACGTAATCGCTTCTCCTTTTATATCCTTTAATTTTTTGCGTTTGATCACTGCAACTTGTATTGTTCCTAAGACAACCGCAACGCCAATAATTCCAAACATATGGAAGGATTGAAATAAGAACATTTCTTGAATTCTAAACCAAGAGATGGCTTCTGATTTTGTCATAACAATACCAAAAAGCATTCCTGCAAAAATATATTTTAAACCTTTCATTTTTTAAAGTTGCTTGCCTAGGCATTTTTAGTAGCGCCTAGAAAATACGAATTAATTATCTATTTAATGAATAAATAAACGGGTTTTTGTTCATTAAATAGGTTTACGATTCAGTCGATAACGTCGATAGACGTTTAAAGTGCTAAGACTAAAGGAAGTAGGATATGAGACATCAATAAGCCTCCGATAAAAAAGCCAATGACTGCAATTAAAGAAGGGACTTGTAAGTTAGACAAACCGCTAATGGCATGCCCAGAAGTACATCCGCCAGCATATCTAGCTCCAAAACCAACAAGGAAACCACCAACGACAAACAATAAAAAACCTTTGAGGCTAAATAAGGTTTCCCAATTGTATAAGTCTAAAGGAACATAGCCTGTTCCTTCTGCAATCGTACTCGGATAAGAAATTCCCCAGCCTTGTAAGTGCGCAATCGTAGCGGCAGAGATTTTGACGGGCTCTGGACTGGCCAAATAAGTAGCCGCAACATAGCCCCCAAGGACAGCCCCAATGGCAAACAATAAGTTCCAACGCTGCATTTTCCAATCAAAATCAAAAAAGCTAATTTTTTTGCCTGCACCTCCTGCCGCACACATAGCACGCATTGTGGCAGACATTCCGAAGCTTTTGCCCCAAAATAATAAAATGAACATGGTCAAAGCGATCATAAAGCCGCTGAATGCCCAATGCCAAGGTTGTTGTAATAATTCTAACATTTATTTTTTAATTTGTTTTTTTTATTTTCTATACTTCGTGAAGTAATTGAATTAGAGATCCTTTAGTTGTTCCATTTTTTTTATTAAAAAACTAAAAAACCGACGAAGTACTGATTTAAAAATTGGAAGATTTGAGGGCTGTTGTTTTATTTTAAAATCCTCAAATCTTCCAATTGAATTAGGCTTTCCAAGCTAACATACCACCATCTAGATTAACCAAACTTTTGAAACCCAATTGATCCATCAATTGGCAAGCTTGACCGCTTCTGTTCCCACTTCTACAATACACAAAGTAATTGCGGTCTTTGTCTAGCGTACTAATTTGCGCTTGAAAGTCCTTGGCAAAAAAATCAATGGTAATAGCTCCTTCAATGCCTCCTTGTGCTACTTCTTTCGCTGTTCTGACATCTAAGAGGACGACGTTTTCTTGTTCAGCCATTGATTTTTTGAACGTTTCTGGATTTTGATTTTTATAGTTCATTTTTTTTTGAGGTATTATTTTGTTGATAATAAGTCGTGCAATTTTCGAAAAAGCCATGTATTAGGGTTGATTTAGGATAGGGTAGAAGGACAAACGAAGTCTGTTTTTGGGATCGCTGTTTCAGAAATTGCTTTGAAACCACCCGCAATGTCTACCAAATTATGGAACCCTCTAGCTTTTAGAATTGAGCTCGTAATCATAGAGCGGTAGCCACCAGCACAATGAATGTGATAGGTTTTGTTTTTGTCTAGCGTCTCAATATTTTCATTGATATAATCTAATGGAAAATTACTAGCGACAACAATATGTTCTGATAGGTATTCGTTTGCTCTTCTTGCATCTAACACATTTAAGTCTCCTTTGACCAACGCTTGCTCAAAGTCTGTCGCAGAAATGGAGATCATTTGATCTATTTCTTTCTCTGAATTGATCCAAGCTTCCATGCCGTTCTCCAAATAACCTAAGACATTATCATAGCCTACACGAGCCAAACGAGTCACGACTTCTTTTTCTCTACCTTTTTCAGTCACCAAAATAATGGGCTGTTTTAAATCAACAATTAAAGCACCAACCCAAGGAGCAAAACTACCATCAATACCAATGTTAATCGCATTCGGAACAAAAGCATCTTTGAAGACTTGAGGGGCTCTTGTATCTAAGATCAAGGCACCTGTTTCGTTTGCAATGCCTTCAAAAGCATCGGGAGACAAGGCAACAATTCCTCTTTCGAAAACCACATCCAAGCTCTCGTAACCATTTCGGTTCATCAAGACATTTTTAGGGAAGTATTGTGGTGGCTTACTCAAGCCAGAAGTAACTTCTTTGATAAATTCCTCTTGGGTCATGTCTGCACGAAGCGCATAATTGGTTGCTTTTTGATTGCCCAAGGTATCAAAGGTTTCTGAGCTCATGTTTTTACCACAAGCAGAACCCGCACCATGTGCTGGATAAACGATTACATCGTCTGCCAAAGGCATGATTTTTTTGCGCAAAGAATTGTAAAGATGCGCTGCTAAATCGGCTCTAGTCAAATGTGTTTTTACTGCTAAATCAGGACGGCCTACATCTCCAATAAACAAGGTGTCCCCAGAAAATAAAGCGGTTTCTTTTCCTTGTTCGTCTATTAATAAATAAGAAGTAGATTCCATCGTATGCCCTGGCGTATGGAGTACTTTGATTTGAACGTCTCCCAACTGCAAGATTTCATCATCTTTTGCAACATAAGCTTCAAAGCCTGTTTCTGCATTAGGTCCAAAAACGATGGTTGCGCCTGTCTTTTGAGCTAAGTCAACATGACCAGAAACAAAATCTGCGTGAAAATGTGTTTCAAGAATGTACTTGATTTTTGCACCATCTTTTTCAGCACGTTCAATATAAGGAGTTGTTTCTCTTAATGGATCAATAATGATCGCTTCTCCTTTAGATTCAATGTAATAAGCACCTTGTGCTAAACAACCTGTATATATTTGTTCTAGTTTCATGTTATATTAGTTTTAAATGAATAGTAACAACCTATCCCGTTGCTATTATAAGTATGTAATACAAATGTAAAGCTTAATCGAAAGACTAAATGTGATGTAAATCACACAAAGTATATTTTTTCTCATTTTTTAAAAATAGGCTTGAGGATTACTCGTTACGCAGATGAAAAGCGTTTATTTGAAGCGTTTATTCCTATTTTAACTAGACTAAGTGATTTTAGTGCTTGATTCGAATCGTAAATATTAAATTAAGTACTAATTTAGCTTAATTTTTAAATTATTTTTTAACATAAAAAACTAAGAGTATGAAATACATGCTATTACCCATATTAATATTTGCTAGTTATCTTAACTTATATGCACAACCTGCTGGAAGCTTAGATCCTAGTTTTGGAAACGGAGGAAAGGTGGTCACTAGCCTCAATTCAGGAGCCGAAGTAGCACAAGGCGTTGCGCTTCAGGCAGACCAAAAAATAGTCGTTGCAGGATATGCAAGCAGTACCGTTACGGGAAAAGATTTCTTTTGCGCTCGTTATAAAACCAATGGCTCTTTAGATAGTACGTTTGGAACAAACGGCATCGTTACGGTTGATATACAATTAGGCAGCGATGACATTGCCTACGATTTAGCGATCCAATTGGACGGGAAAATCGTTTTGGGCGGTTCTAGTGACAATGGAACCAAGAAAGATGCGGCCTTATTAAGGTTGAATACCGATGGTTCTATAGATGCTACTTTTGGAACGGGGGGAAAAGTTACCACCGTATTTGAAAGCAATCAAACCGATGAAATAAGAGTTGTAAAGGTACACCATTTGACTGGCAATATAGTCGTTGGCGGTTCTTCTTTGGTTTCTACAAATATTTCAAAACCTGTTGTCGCTAGGTATTTAAGTAATGGTACATTGGATGTTTCATTTAATGCGACAGGAATCAAACTTTTGTGGGTGACCAATTTGGATTATCAATACCTTTTTTCTGTAGAAGATTTAGTCGTTCAATCCAATGGCAAAATTTCAGCAGTTGGTTGGAGAGATTTTCCTACATTTTCATCTGACGATGATTTTTGGGCTTGCCGTATCAATACCGATGGAACGATGGACAATACCTTTTCTACAGATGGAGTTGCCTTGTACAATGGTAGTTTTAACGGAGCCGATAACGCCTATTCTATGTTGTTAAAATCGAATGGAAATATTCTGATAGCAGGTAAAAGTGAGGTGAATAATGTGGTTGATGACTTTATCTTATTTGAAGTCGATGCAAGTGGAACGGTTGGTTCTTGGTCTGCTACGGTTAATTTTGGTAATTTATACGATGATGCGGCTTATGGATTAGCGGAAGATCAAGATGGGAAATTTGTCTTAGCGGGCTCTTCTTCTAATGGCTTTGGCTCTGATAAAAGCTTTGCGATCGCAAGAATTAATTCGAATGCTTCAATCGACAATAGCTTTGGTACAAATGGCCAGGTAACGACCTCCTTTGGAAGCAATACCGTGAGCGAATCTTTTGACATGTTGGTTCAAGCGGACAACAAGATTGTTGCGGTGGGGTATACTGGAAATGATATTGCACTGGCAAGGTATTTAGGAAATGGAGTTCCTCAATTGGATAGTTTTAATCTAGTGTCTCCTGCTGATTTAGCGATAGAGCAACGATCTGATACCTTAAATTTTGACTGGACAGATGCTTTTGGGGCGACGTCTTATACGATGGAAATGGATACTTTAAATACTTTTGCAACGGCTCAAACCTATAATAGCATTTCTTCACTTTCCTCTTTGGAAGTGACAAATTTACAACCCGTAATGACCTACTATTGGAGAGTTAAATCGTCGGATGGAAGTACCACTAGCCAGTGGTCTGATGTTTGGGAGTTCACAACAAAGGATGAATTTGACTCGGTTGTTAAACTTTTTGAAGTAGCTTTTGACATTTATCCAAACCCTACTTCTGATGTCTTGAACATAGAAATTCCACAAAGCTTAGAAGGCAAGTCGTATCTAATCGTGGATGATTTAGGTAAAGTAATTCAGGAAGGCTTGTTTAAAAATAGTTCTGAACAAGTTTCTTTAAAAGGTTTTCCTTCAGGGATGTACCACCTGTATATCAATGGCGTTCTGGGACGTTCATTTGTTAAAAAATAATTTTGTCCATCTACTTTCTTACCTTGAAATCACAGATTTGGTGCCGTTGTATGAACGGATCAAATCTGTGAGGGGGGTATCCAAGTAAAAGGAGAAAAATAATTGTGTTTTCTGTTATTACTGTTGAGTAATGGCTTAGATTTTTTTATTTATCTCTTGCACTGCTACTATATTTTTTACACAGTCAGTGTTTTATTTGCCTTGATGGCAGCGTTAATACTAGGAAAAGAAGCCTTGGGGCACTCGCTTGGCATTCCGACCAAAATTAGTGGGATTCCCTGTTCTTGATAGAGTTTCAACATACTTTCTAGCGCCTTTTCTCCCGTACTGTCGATCTTATGAATATGCGTACCATCTAGGATCGCATACTCAATTGGCTGCTCCTTTTGGGTCGCCATTGTTTGTTCTAAAATCGTTTCCATTTTTTCTGTAAAATGATTGCTGTTGGCAAAATAAAGTTGCTCTTCAAAACGAATGATTAACGTGTTTTTAGGAAGGTCTAGAAGCGTATCGTTTAAGACGATGCTAGGATATAACGTATCGTATAAGGTTCCAATGACAGACAATAAAACGCCTGCTAAAATTCCCTTTTGTATGCCAATAAATAAGGTGACCAAAAAGGTAGCGATCAAAATAAATAAATCTCGTTTGTGTCCTTTTTTCCATAAATCAATCGCATCTTGAACCGAGATGAGTTTTAATACAGCGACCATAATAATAGAGGCCAAAACCGCTTTGGGTAAATAATAAAACAAAGGGGTTAAAAACAACAAGGTCAGAATGACAAAACTAGCGCTAATGATAGCGGCTAAATTTGTTTTTGCACCAGCTTGATCGTTGACCGCACTTCGAGAAAACCCTCCTGTACCTGGAAAACTTTGAAAGAAAGAACCTACGGCATTTGACATTCCTAAGGCAATTAATTCTTGGTTGGGATCTATTTTGTAATCGTTGTGTCGAGCTTGTATGGCTTTGGAAACAGCAATTGCTTCCATGAATGCGATTAAGGCAATTGTTAAGGCACTAGGTAGTAATTTTTGAATGGACGCAAAGTCAAATAAGAGGGAAGGTATTTGTGGCATTGGCAAGCCTTCTGGAATTTCCTTGACAATAGAAACCCCAACTTGATCCAAGCCCAAGCCCCAAACAGCTAAAATACCTGAAATAACGACAATTAATGGTGCAGGAATAGAAGGCGTGAATTTTTTAGCGAGTAGAATAATAAGCATCCCCGACAAGCCTATGGCGAGCGTATAGAGATTCGTTTCGCCTATATGTTGTGTCGCTGCTGCCAAGATGTCGTACAAAAATTGACCTCGAACGGCATCAACGCCCATCAAATACTTTAGCTGACTGACACTAATAATAATAGCGGCAGCAGAAGTAAAGCCACTAATAACGGGGTGGGAGAGGAAGTTCACCAAAGCCCCAAGCCGCAAAAAGCCCATTAACAATTGAATCGCTCCCACCATTAAAGCCAACAAGATGGCAAAATTGATGTATTCCGTACTTTCAACTTGTGCCAATTGGCTCACCGTAACGGCAACCAACAAAGAGTCCATCGCAACAGGACCAACGCCTAATTGCCTAGACGTGCCAAATATGGCATAAATCAATTGCGGAACAATAGCCGCATACAAACCATAAATGGGCGGTAAACCAGCTAACATCGCATAGGCCATTCCCTGAGGAATCAGCATAATACCTACCGTTATTCCTGCATTCAAATCGCCTTTAAAGTGTTGTTTGTTATAATTAGGCAACCAGTCTAATATGGGGAGTATAGATTTTATATTCATCTTTAGTTCTTATTTTTTGTTTTGTGTTGGAACAAAGGTAAATAAGGAAATATAATAATTTGGTGATGTGTATCACATTGCTAAAAAAGGAATCCTAGAAGTGGCTAAACAAAGAAAAACCCGACAAAGCTTTTTATGGCTTTGTCGGGTTTAGCATAAAAACCAAACGATAGAACTTTTTTTTACCTAGAAAGACAAATGCACTTCTGCCCGTCTATCCAATTCATTACTAGAGTTGCTATCCTGTTCGCCCAAAGGCGTTGTTTTGATGCGTTCTCCTGCAATTCCAGACTGTTTCAAAAAATTAGCGACTTCACTTGCTCGTTCTGCCGACAAGCGTTCGTTCACGTCTGTACGGCCTGTTTTACTGGCAAAACCTTTGACCATAAACTGTACCGTCGGATATTTCTCCAAGTAATAAGCTAAGGTAGTCAAGGTCTCTTTTGCCTGTACGGTTAAACTAGATTTGGCAACGTCAAAGTAAATTTTAGTAATGTAGGTTCCTTTTTTCTGTGTTAAAAAGTCCCCCAACTTACCTGCAACGACCTTCTTTTCAGATTCTACTTTTTTAAGAGCGCTTTGAAGGCTATCAATTTTACTTTGCTGCGCCTTGCTTTTCTGTTGTGCTAAAGCTAATTTAGTAGTCAAGGAATTATTAGAAACCTGCTGTTGATTTAGCTGCGTTGTTAAGGCGGCATTAGCACCATTACCAACAAAGATAGAATCCCTCTGAACAATTGTAATCGTATCTTTTGTAAAGGCTTGATTCGCTGCTTCTAAATCTTTTATTTTTAACAACAAAGCTTGCTGCTCAACTTCCATTCGCAACAAATCTTCTTGCATGTTTGGATTTACAGTGGCATTAGAATTTGTTGGCGTAGAAGTGTTATTGTTATTGTTAATAATAATAACGGTATCTGAACCCGTAGCAACAGGTCGGTTGTTTTGTTCCTCGATGGCATTGCTTAAGCGTTCCAATTCTTGAGCTGTTGCCGTATTAGTAGAGGGCGCAGGGCTGTTAACGGTTCCTGTTCCCTCTTTAGCTTTTTTTAATTGCTCCAGATTTAGTTGGTTCTGTAATGCTTGTATTTCGAGTTTGTGCTCGTAGGCTTGTTGTTGTAATTTTAAATCTGCTTCATATTTTTGCTGTTGCAGTTGTAAGGCATCTTGCTTGGTATCAGGAGCAGGGCGATTTTTCTCTACGGCCAATTGGTTCAACAATTTTTGTTTTTCCAATTCATTGGCGAGTTTTTGTTGCTCTAATTTTAATTGATATTGCAACTCTTGTTCTTTACTGTTTGGAGTACTTCTTTGTCGCTCTCGTTCTAAGTCCTTCTGTAATTTTAATTCACTCAACTGGCGCTCGTATCGCTCTTTTTGTAACAACAATTCATATTGATGTTTTTGGGCGAGCGCTTCTTCTTGTATTTCTAAAGCACGAATTTGACCTGCATCAACAGGATTAGTAGCCGCAGTACTTGTATTTTGAGTCGTCATAATTTCTTTAGACGCTGTAGTTGGAGCATCCGCTTTTGGAGCTGGATTATTCACAACGGTCGTAACAGTAGGTGAAGGGGTAGGCTCCGCAATCGTATCTGCTGCTAAAGGAATAGCTGTCTTGTTGTTCTCCGTATTTGGAGCCACAACAAGCGTCTCAACAGAGTCCTTCAATAGAGTATCGGATGCTACATTCGGTATAATTTGACTAATCGAGTCTCCCGATACCTTGTTGGTTACGGATTCAATGGTTTCTACCGTTGGAATTGGTTCTACCTTTACTACCGCTCTATTGGTCGTTTGAGGCTCAATGGAAGAAGAACTATTGTTAAACGTATCTACAGTAACCGTTTTTATCGTGGTGGTTGTCGTGGTTACTTTTTGCACGGTCGTATCAGAACCCGTTGTATTGCTTGGTCCTTGAGTACTGTTATTGTTTGTTTTGTTCTCATTTGAATTTGCCGTATTAGTCGTCTTGTTAAGACTAGAAGAAGACCCTAAATTCTCCGTATAAATGATCGACGGGCGAATCTTGTACGTTTTTTGTCCAAAGCTATAATGTGCCGAAAGCCCAACAAAAGTATACCAATCATTCATTTCAGGAGAGCTTCCTCTGGTCGAACGATTGGCCGCACTTGGATCGGCAGCATAGGCTTGAAAATTATCCGTATAGTTAGAACGGTACGCTCCACTAACATCGTCCAGATAATCGCTTCCTGTGTAGCGGACCAAAGCCTCTAAATGCAAATGGAATCGACTTGATAAACGAAATTTAACCCCCAAACCCAAGGCAACATTCCAAGTGATCGGATTGTAGTTGGCATTTTCTGTATTTAAAGGTTGCAAAGCCGTTTCGTAGCTGTAGTCCTGCTCGATAAGAGAAGCCGTTCCAGCATTCAAACCAGTTTCGGCTTCTGTACGAATCGTATTGTCTGACCAGTAATGATACCGATTATTATCCTCAGATAACAAATCTCCTTTGGTTTCAAAATGCGTTAATCCCCCACCAAACATAAAGTAAGGTGCCACAGCAGCTCGGCTATTTAAAACCAAGTCATTGTCAAAATAAACAATGCCGAGTAGACTTGCGTCCAATAAATCCGTTTGCACATTCAAGGCACGATTGTAGGTCGCACTGTTTTCATAAGTACGGTCACTGGCTTTAAATTGGCTTTTCATGCCCCACAAACGCAAACCAAAGGTTCTAGAAACATGATATTCAACCGAGATACCATAAGACAAGAAATTAAAATCTTGTATCGGCTCCTTTAATTGATGGGGTAAGTCCCAGACTTGATGGCTCAAATCGCCATAATAATTGCTCAAGCCTCCATGTAAACCAATTTTTAAAGCGTAGCGATGTTGCTGTGCTATACTTGCTGTTGTGGTCAACAATAAGAAGCTAAAAGCGTATATAAATTTATTCATTGTTGGTGCTTTTTTTTTTGAAAAATAAACCGTTCTTTGACGAGCATTGCGAAGGCTTAGGTCTAAACAACTGCTCTGTTTGAATAGCGTACCACCTTTACGCCCTGTCGTCAAAGAACCAAATAAATGGATGCGACAAGCAATCTTATTTGCTGAAATCTACCCATAAATCTACTTGAGCACTAACTCCAATAAAAGGACGGATGTATACTCGTTTTCCGATGCCCGAAATTTGCCCTGCGGTGGCTGAATCTTCTAAAAAAGTTGCGCCTGCATTAACGTGAACAAATCTAAATATTTTATAACTCAAACCCACATAAGTAGGACGCTTGAAAATAGGACCACTCACAAGGGTGTTGTTCGCTCCTTGAAAATCCAATAAAAACACGCCAAACGTAACCGATAAGTTATTCAAGACTTTGGATTGACTAGAACGCTTGCTTAAAGGGAAGGCAAAGCCTACAAAAGGAGACGCTCCAATCGTTAAATTGCTGGTTGTACCACTCAAATAAGCTCCTCCAAAACCTGCCTGAATAGAAATGGTACGTCTGCTTTTTTCAGTAGAATAGTTGTCAATATACTTGTTGTCAATCATTTTGAACCATTCCAAGTTCATGTATTGTTTTAATTCACTGCGAATCATGGTACGCAATTCGGACAATAACTTGTCTCGGTAGGCAATCTTTGCGTCGGCTTTTTCTTCTTCTTGAAAAAGCACTTTTCCTTTTGCCAAACTAGCGTTAGATATTTGCTTTAGTTTGAATTTGATTAAATCAGAAAAGCCTTCAAAGTCGGTATCGGTTCTGTTTCTAAACATAGATAGCCCTTTGTAAATAATCCCGTTTAGGCTTCTCATAATTTGTCGCTCATTTTGTTGCAAACTAAGCGTATTACGATTTACAATAATCACTTGTTCTAAATAAGTGAACATGTAGGTGTTGAGCATATTCGCTAAGGTATCTTTTTCTGCCTTGTTAACCGCCGTGTAATATTTGATGTTTACGTCGTATTCTGAACTACCTTTGAGTTTAAAATTGATCGGCAACAAAAAAATGTTCTTAACATTGTCTTTAGAACGCTTCCATTTGTTGGAGTAGAGTGGTAGTCTATTTTCTTTTCCTTTTGGATCTAAAATATCTAATTCAATTAAGCTAATTTCTGGCTTGACGAGCCCTTGAAGCATAATGTGTGCTTCGGCTGGGAGTGGTTGGTTTTCACCAAATACCACCTTTTCGTAATCAAAGGTAACTCCTTTGTATTGGGCGAAAAGGGCATTAGAAATAAATAAAAATCCTAAAACTAGTGTAATAATTTTTTTCATAATATGCGGTCTGTTGTTTTTGGTTTTTGATAACAAATTATCTATTTTTCAACAAATGTAATTAATACATACAGATATTGAATTTTTCAATGTTAAGGTTTTCCTTTTTTTATAAAATTTATAATACTACCGATGCTAAGCTAGCAAAGTATAAAAGGTAATTTGGCAGTAAAAAAATAGTTTTTTTGTGTACTATTGTAACAGAGGGGGGATTTAAGAAAGATCAAAAATAGCCTATTTTGACCCTACTCGGATAAGAGAGTATGGATTTATGGAATTGGTCACAATTATGGGAGATAATTTTTTCTTTTTATTAGAAATAGTACTTAGCCAGTGCAGCTAAGTATAGAAAAAAGAATACAAAAATAGAAATATGAAGACTTTAGAAGGGTTATTTGAAGCCTTAATGAACTATGAATTGTTTAGGCGTTTATTTATTTGGGTACTTGTTTTAGTAGTACTGTTGACTTTATTGAGTTATATAAAAAAGAAAGTCCTTAGAAATGCCGTACATTCTGATAACAAATACAAAATTGTAAAGGCAGTTAATGTGTTGAAATACATTTTGATTGTAAGTGCTTTTTTATTTGTCTTTAGTGACAAATTGGGAAATGTTGGAATTACGCTAGGTTTAGCAAGTGCAGGAATCGCTTTTGCTTTACAAGCGGTTATTATAAGTATAGCAGGCTGGCTGAGTATCATGACAACGGGACAAATAAAAGTAGGGCAACGGGTCAAAATAGGTGATATTACAGGCGATATTATTGATATAGGCGTGATAAAAACAACCTTGATGGAAGTTGGTGCTTGGGTGAATGGAGATTTGTATAATGGTCGAATTACAGAAATTTCTAACAGTTTTGTCTTTAATGCACCGATTCAAAATTATTCTGGGCATTATCCTTTTTTATGGGACGAAATTAGAATCCCTTTGAGGACGGAGAGTGATTTTCATTTGGCCCGAAAAATTTTTGTAGAGGTGACCAACGAAGTTTGTGGGTTGTATGCCGAAGCTTCTAAAAAAACGTGGGAAAAGATGCAGGGAAAGTTCCTTATTGAAAATGCAAGTGTAGAGCCTTCTGTAACCTTAATGTTTGATGAAAACTGGATTACATTTACCATTCGTTTTGTCGTAGATTATAAAAAAAGGAGAAGTACCAAAGATCTCTTGTTTACTCGTATTTTAGATGAAATTAATAAACAAGATACGATCGGCATTGCAACAGCGGCAATGGAAATCAAAAATACAACTTAATTGAGGCTTGTGCATGATTTTGTGTTTTACCCTATCAAAATCAACTTTCATTTTACGGTTTCTTTTGGTTAGGTATTTAAAATTAATACTTCGTGGGATTAGCTTCGCTACGTTTGTTAGCTCGCTTTGCTCGTGAGCTCACTTCGTTCGGTTCATGAGGGCTACGCTTATGTTAGCTTCGCTGCTTCTCCGAGGTTTTAGTTTTTTTACCCCAAAATATAAAAACTAATATAATTTAGCTACGCTGAGCCTTTGTTAATCCGAGACGTCGCTACGCTTAGTTCGGGTTCTCCACGAAGTAATGTAAAATACGAAAGGCTGATTTTTTAAGGTTAAATGCTTTCTAGCAGAATCAACCTTAGAAAATCAGCCTTAAAAATTAGGAACAAGTGGCTATCTAAACAGTGGTCTTTTAGGGATCCAATGTTTTTTTTTGTAATAGGAATTAGCTCAAAACTAAGCCTCCTTTTCTTTATCCTCCACACTAGGTGCCTTCCAAGTACTGTAACCAATCGAAATACCACTAGCCTTGTTGAGTGCTTGTTGGTTTCTACGCTTGTCGTACACCATTGCAATTGTCATAATAATACTAGTTGCCATGATGATAAATAGTAAAATACCAGGCTCAAAGCTTTCTACTTCGACTTGCTTGGGAATGGCGTAAAATAGTAAGACGGTAATCAAACCACGTGGCGCAACAAACAATTGCGGAATAATATCGCTTCCTAAGGTAATTCTTAAGATAAGGAATCGAATGGCGTAGATTGAAACCAAAATTAAAGCACTAATAATCGCAACGTCTATGTGTAACAAAGAATCTAGGGCAATGGTAAAACCAAAGATGACAAAGAAGAAGGTTCGGACAACAAAGGCGGTTTCGATGGTAATGACATGCAAGTCTTCGTAAATGTGTTTGGCTTTTTCGAGGTGTAGCCATTTGCTTAAACGTCCTCTGAAAAAGAGCTGCATATTTCCAATTAACAAACCAAAAATAAGGATGATAATTAGAGAAGAAAGGTGCATTTTCTTACCCAATGCGTAGAGC
Organism: uncultured Aureispira sp.; assembly: GCA_902727865.1. Classification (GTDB taxonomy): domain Bacteria; phylum Bacteroidota; class Bacteroidia; order Chitinophagales; family Saprospiraceae; genus Aureispira. Next base: position 14,975 of record CACVAQ010000433.1, read on the forward strand.
AAAAGTAGTACGGAAATAAGTAAAAATAATTTAGCGTGACTGCTGATTTTTTGAAAAATAAAGATTAGAATATAACTGGCTAAGAAGGAAACCGCAATGGTTAAACCCGTATTGCCTAAGAAGCCGACAAAGCCAGATCCATGTTCTGCATGTTCGACTTGCCCAACCAAAAAGTAAAACAACATAATTCCCATGATGTCAGAAAAGGTGCTTTCGTAAATGTGAAATTCTTTTTTGGTTTCACTAAGCGAATTAACACTAGGAATAATAATCGCACTGGACAAAATAGAGAGGGGCGTGGCATAAATCCAAGCGACTTCGGTGGTCATTCCTTCTACATTGTGTTCGAGGATCAGGGCAGCCACCCAAGTAGAGCCTAATAAACCGACCAAGGCAATAGCAAAGGCTTTAAGAATGGGCCAGAGTTTTTCTCGTTTTAGTTCTAATTCTAAAGCGGCTTCGAGAACAATCATGATGAGTCCCACGATTCCAAGTATTTCTAGAATAGGGAAAATATCAATTTCGTCCACCTCTAAGGCATCCATTCCAAGCTTGAGTCCAATCCCCAAAAAGATGAGCATGAGCACCGATGGGACATTTGTTTTTTTTGACAACTCTCCAAAGAAAAAAGAGAGGATAATGATTAAGGATGCTAATATGATTATATTATATGAGTTGAAAATTTCCATTGTAGAAATAGTATTGTTGTTGTTATGTAAAGAAAAATCTAAACGCAAAAAAGGCAATAAAACTAGTGTGAAAGTTGGCAATCATAGCCCCAGTCTTTGATGAGGTCGATTAATTCTTGTCGATGATTTCCTTTTCGAATCAGTACCCGTATTTGAAATTGAGCA
>CACVAQ010000434.1:0-2742 GCA_902727865.1 uncultured Aureispira sp.
GCATTTTTGCGTATTTCTTGCCAAGTTTCTAGTTCAAATTGACGCACTAAACCCTCTGCGGCTTGTAAATTTTCAATGATACCTAAAGTCAAGGCCGCTGAAGTTAAGGTTTCTTTAGGAGGTTGCTGGCAGCACATTCTGCTTTCAATGGTTCCGTACTTTGGAGCTAAACGAGCATTAAAATAACAAAAAGGAAGTAAATGGTCCATATCTTCTGCTACTGGCTCCACTTCTATTTTTTCGCCATTTAAGGCTTCTCCAATAGTCGGAGAGGCATTTTGTAAAAAATCCGTAAAGGTATCTTTATTTAAAATCTTGAAATAACGTCCATTTCTTTTGACCAATGTGGGTTTAAATTGAAAAAGATAATCAACGTAAGCCGTTATATTTTTAAAACTTGGGGGGATTCCAATTTGATTGAGCCTATTTGGAAAACTAGACTCCCAAAGCATTTCTCGGTTGGCTTTGTATTTGGGATCTACCTTACCCTTCCAAATTGGTGAATTGGCTTGTAGAGCAATTTGTAATCCCGAAAGTGCATTGAGTACATTCGTAGCAGAAATGGCTTGTTCTAAGTCTATTTCAACATGGCATTGATTGGATGCTGTAATGGTCAAAAAAGCGGTATCTCCTCCTTCTGATAAAGGAATCGTATGATTTGTCGAAAGTTTTTCAAAAAAACGATACCGTTCTTTTGGCATTAATGCTTTTTTTGAAGGGGGCGTTAAGGGCTGAATGCCATAGCCCAATAATAAGCAGTTTTTGCTATCAAAAAAATCCATTAATAAAAATAATAGGTCCCAAAATTGCGCTTGAATCGCGTGTAAATTATTCTGTGGCGCTAAGACCAGTTCTATCGTGCTATATCCTGATTCTGTTGTAATTTGATCAACATGATAATCGAATGCTTTATGACTTTGCTTATTTGCCCTTTTAGCAGTTGATGCTAAACCAGAGTGTTTATCGTATTCAATTTCAAAGCCTTTTTGTTCTAAATAGGCAAACATAAGTTGTATGGTCTCCAGAGAAACTATTGCTCCCGTTTCTGTGACAACGGGTATTTCACATTCTATACCAATTCCTCGAAGCGATTCAATGGGGCTTGAGCTAAAGGCAGTTTTGAAGTTCGTGACTATTTGTTCGTGCATGAATTTTTTTTTGTAGCGTAAATCGTTTTAGTGTAGCGGGGGAATATAATATTTTTGTTTTATATTTTTGATAAAAAAATAGTAAGTTTGTAGTTGTTTGTTAAAGGTTTTGAAAAATAAGTTGCGTTAAATTATTTTTTTTGCTCGTTTAATATCCTTAAAATATGGACCGCAGTTTTTTAAAGAAGAACGCCCAGAAATCATAGTTTTTTTGTACTTTTGAATCAGCTGAAATATATTACTTAACCAGAAGTTCACAAAAAAAAGTACCTAATTAGTTATGGCTTTTTATCAAAAACTAGGAAAAATTCCACACAAGCGGCACACTCAATTTCGCAAGGAAGATGGTAGTTTGTATTCCGAAGAGTTAGTGAGTACAGAAGGCTTTTCAGCCAACCATTCTTTGGTCTATCATGCACATCCTCCAACTTTGGTGAAAGAAGTCGGAGAACCTTACTCTGTAGAGCCCAAAATTGCGATTGAAAAGAACTTAAAATCCTTGTCTTTAAGAACCTTTGCGGTGAAGCCAGAGGCGGATTATCTCAAAAGTCGAGTTGTTTTAATGGTGAACAGTGACTTACAGATTGGTGTTGCTGCTCCCAAGGGAGAAAAGATGGATTATTACTACAAAAATGCAGATGCGGATGAAATGCTTTTTGTCCACGAAGGGGAAGGAACCGTGCATACAGTATATGGCGAGCTAGATTTTGTATACGGCGATTACATTATTCTGCCTAGAGGAACGATTTACCAAATTGAGTTCAAAACAGAAAAAAATAGGTTATTTGTTTTAGAATCGTTTAGCCCGATTCATTTCCCGAAGCGTTATCAAAACGAACAAGGGCAATTGATGGAACATGCGCCATTTTGTGAACGAGATATTCGCACGCCCAAAAACTTAAAAACACAGGACGAACACGGTGATTTTAAGGTTTTGATTAAGAAACAAGGGATGATTTTTCCATACACCTACGCCACGCATCCTTTTGATGCCATTGGTTGGGACGGTTATCATTATCCTTATATTTTCTCGATTCACGACTTTGAGCCCATTACGGGACGTGTACATCAACCACCACCAGTACATCAGACTTTTTCAGGCGGAGGCTTTGTTGTTTGTTCGTTCTGTCCACGAAAATACGATTATCATCCAAAGGCTATTCCAGCACCTTATAACCATAGTAATATTGATTCAGATGAGGTCTTGTATTATGTAGATGGTGATTTTATGAGTCGGAATAACATCGAAAGAGGACAAATTACCTTACATCCTGGTGGCATTCCACATGGTCCACACCCTGGCGCTGCCGAACGTAGTATTGGGATAGAAGGAACCGAAGAATTGGCGGTTATGGTTGATCCTTTCCGTCCTTTCCAGATTACAGAAGCTGCTTTAGCGATTCAAGATCCGAATTATTACCTATCTTGGATGGAACATTAATTTGAAAATTTCATTTTAAGCTATCTTGAAAAGTCTGTTGTTGTTGTTATAGAGGAACTATAATTTAAGCCGTAAAATTTCAGAAAAAAAACGCATTAAACTGGCGATTCAGCGTAGTGCAATGCCTATTGGGTTTTGTGAAAAGGTACTTTG
>CACVAQ010000434.1:2842-15680 GCA_902727865.1 uncultured Aureispira sp.
TATTAGGAACCGATTATGTAGAAATGTACGTAGGGAATGCCAAACAAGCTGCTCATTATTATAAAACAGCCTTTGGTTTTCAATCTTTAGCCTATTGTGGTTTGGAGACTGGCGTGAAAGATCGTACTTCTTATGTGTTGGTTCAAGACAAAATTCGATTGGTTTTGACCACTCCAATGACGACTGACGGACCTATTGTAGAGCATATCAAGCAACATGGGGATGGGGTGAAAGTTGTGGCACTTTGGGTAGATGATGCGACCAAAGCTTTTGAAGAAACAACCAAACGTGGCGGAAAACCATTTATGGAACCAACCGTAGAACAGGATGAGCATGGGGAAGTGGTTCGTTCTGGAATTCATACTTACGGAGATACGGTACACATTTTTGTAGAACGCAAGAATTATAAAGGGGTCTTTATGCCTGGTTTTAAAAAGTGGGAGTCGAATTATAATCCTGCACCTGTTGGCCTAAAATACATCGATCATATGGTTGGTAATGTAGGTTGGGGCGAAATGAATACTTGGGTAAATTATTATGCCGATGTCATGGGCTTTGCTAATTTGATTAGCTTTGACGACAAGGACATTTCTACGGAATATACGGCCTTGATGTCTAAAGTAATGACGAATGGAAACGGTCGTGTAAAGTTTCCAATCAATGAGCCAGCAGAAGGAAAGAAAAAATCTCAGATTGAGGAATATTTAGATTTCTACAAAGGCGCAGGCATTCAACATATTGCAGTGGCAACTGATGATATTTTAGGGACGGTAAAAGAAATGACCAATCGTGGAATTGAATTTTTGTATGTTCCTGGTTCTTATTATGATACTGTATTGGATCGAGTAGGGGATATTGACGAAGAAATTTTGAAATTGAAAGAATTGGGTATTTTGGTTGATAGAGATGACGAAGGTTATTTGCTGCAAATCTTTACAAAGCCAGTGGTGGATCGCCCAACGATGTTTTTTGAAATCATCCAACGCAAAGGCGCACAGTCTTTTGGAAAAGGAAATTTCAAAGCCTTGTTTGAATCTATTGAAGCGGAGCAAGCACGTAGAGGCACGTTGTAAGATTGATCGTAAGTACTTGACCAAATGTTGTCGAACATGAATCTTGGCATTTTTACGTTATCTCTTCGTTAAAAAGCCTCCATTTAGTCCACTACCACGAGCAATAAGTGAAAGGCTCTTAACCAAAGGGAATAAATTCCTAATAAAAAAAGCTAAGAAGGTTCGTTTTGTGCGAATATTCTTAGCTTTTTTTATGGTAAAAAGGGGGTCTTTTTTTTTTGATTTTTTGACAATTTTTAAAGTATTAAAAGTCTCATTTTCAATCTTCCATCGAGAGCTTATTACACGTGGAAGTAAATTAGATAGGTAATTTGTTGATAATTAAGCTGATATGAAATGTGTTTTTGTTTTGCCTATAGGAAGTAAAACAATTCCGTGAACGCTTGTAATTGTTAAGGAACGAATAATTATGAATGCATCTAGTGAATTAATCTGTCTTAGAAGACTTGAATTCATAATTCTTTGTTATTTTAGAGGAAGAATGACATGATTTTAGGACTGTTTGCTTTGATACTTAAATCATTATGCAAATAAGCGGCACAAACCTAAGTGTAAGAAAAACCTGAAATTCATTAATACTACACCAAAATTAACCCTTATGATACATAGATGGATTCTAGTAGGAAGTTTAATTTGTTGTTTTTTTGCCAGTGTTGCGCAAAAAAAGGATTCTTTACGAGTCGTCATTGCGATGGATGCTGCGAACGACGATATAGAAACGTCTTATGGTTATTGGGAAGCCCGTTCTAAGCTAAAGGTTTTAATTGATATGTATGGATTTAGTACTGGAGAGAAGCGTTTGGCAGAACAGTACGAGATGAAATATGATGCAGGGGAAGAAGCTTGGGTCGTTACCTTACCTATGGGATTTTTTGAATTGCGAGTCGAATCTTTTGGCTTTACAGACATCAAGTCTCCTTTGAGGTTAAAAAAAGATTATAGAGAGAATATCTTTTTGAATGTAGATTCGACTTCTTATACCTATAAAAATAGAAAGCCTTACAATTACATTGCTGGAACCTTAAATTTTTGCTCTACCATATTGGTAAAATTTGGAGCTGGAGACCCAGCAGATCAGCGTGCTTTCTTGTTTGAAGCCCTCGAAGTAGAAGGTTATGAGCACATCTCTGTCATTCGAGCTCAAAAAATACGACACACCAATTCTTTTTTAGTTACTTTAGGAATTACGGACCGTACGCCTCTAAATATGATTCTATACAACAAGATCACCAAACAACCCGAAATAGAACGAGGCTATTTGATTGGGGCAGATATTACTAGGGCAATAGAACTATTTCAAGAAAATAGCAACGTTCTTTTTGCGAATCCAAGTTTCTTAAATGACCGCGATGTTGTGTTTAAGAACTCTGCCAAATACACTAAGAGTGAACAGTTGGAACGTAAATTGTTAAGCTTAATGGAAGAGGATAGTCAAACACTAGATAAGATTAATTATATCTTAGATAAAACCACCCCCAAAAAAGAGATCGATTAGACGGCTCTTACTGCCTAAAAACCCTTTTGCAGTAATAAAATACCTAATCATTCAGCTTTGATTAATTTTCATGGTTTTAATTCCCAATGATTGAAATACAACTACAGTCTTATGAGATTAGGCGCATTATTTTGCATTTTATATTTATCATTCTATTCAAATGTTCTGGCACAAACAGCAGTAGATATTGAAGTCGAGCATTTTACGGATGACATGGTTACTGTTGCTACCTTAGATACTAATTTCCTGTATACGTGGAATGAACGAGTATTAGCTTCTGTAAAAGCATTCTTATCTTTGGAAAAAGGAAATCACGATGTTTTGATTTTGGTAACGATGCCCAAGGGAAAGCCTGCGTTTGTAGAAGTAAGTTCTAGACCTCAATTAAAAAAAGAAACAACGGATCACTTAATTAGACGTATAGAATCGTTGTCTCGTCCTCCTCGTTCTACCTTAACAGAATATGCTTATTTGATTACGGCATCTGTTGGAAAAGGTTGTGAAGACCCTCAACTAAAATTTTTACCCAAAGTAGCACTTCCAGAAGAAAAAGTACGAGCAAAATACGAAGCAGCAGATTTGCCAGGAAAAATAAAGTTGTTTCAAAATTGGGTTATTGAGGATGTAATTCCTGTTTTGGCCTATTATGAGGACACGTTTAGAACAGAGTTAAGAGGAGTGAATTCTATTGGAGATATACTGAGTAACAAGGCATTTGATTCCATAAGCTCTAATAAGTTGACGATTGAAAATTCTGAATATTGGCGCGCAACAATGGAAGTTGGGTCTGGAGATGGCTTAGTTATTTTATCCAAAATTTCTATCCATATTGCTAAAGGAGAGTTTGATTTAGCAAAACGTTATTTGAATGTAGCACAAGCCTTTCCAGAACAAAATTCAATGGCTTTGAATTTTTATAAGCAGTTTGATTTTAGAATGGAATGGTTATATGATGATGTTCGAGAACAAATTCGAGTTGGAAAAAAAATGCAAGTTGAAGGCGATTTTGAGGGGGCTGCTTTACATTTTGAGGCAGAAATTGATAAATTTCCAAAATCAGCTGATTTTAATTTTGAAAAATACTACTCTCGCTCTTTGCTCATTAGCGAACATGACCCAGAATATATCATCAAACTTTGGAAAGATTGTAAGGAAGCTGTTTATGCTTGTGATCCTTTGTACAACATGAATGTGCCTGCCAAAAATAGTAAAGATTTATATTTGATGTCTAAACGGCATGAAATTAACTTGCTATTTGACAACCAGGTTCGGATTAGTGAGAATATACTGGAATATGCAGACATTGCTTTAGACTTGGAAGTTTATGGCTTTGCAGCACATATGTATTGGTTAATTATAGGAAATAAACCAGATGCTTTTCCTGATCGAGATATTCTAGCGCATTATCTCTATTGTTTAGAAAAACTAGGTGATACTGAAAATATCCGTACGTTTGAGGAAGAATATACCCGCCAAAAATTCAAAAAAATAGAACGAGAACGCAAAGAAGCGATGGAAAATAGTCCCGTCTACAGTCGTTCAAAAGGCATTCAAAACAAGAATAATAAACGGAAGAAAAAGGAGAAGAAAGAAAAGGATACGAAGAAAGACCTTAAGTAAGTAGATGGTAAATAAGTCTCCTTTTTGAAAGTAGAACGTCGTTAATTTTTTTTGTTAAAAAAGCGCTTGGCTCTTTTCTTGGAAGCTTAGTTCTTCTGATGCCGAGGATGGAAAAGTTGAATGGTTTCTTTTAAGTAGCCAATATCTAGATGGGTATAAATTTCAGTGGTAACGATAGATTTGTGCCCCAACAAGTCTTGAACAATTCTTAGATTGGCTCCGCCTTCAATGAGATGCGTTGCAAAGGTATGTCGAAAAGTATGTGGCGATACTTTTTTTTCAATGCCTGCTTTTTTTGCGAGTTCTTGTATGATAATAAAAATCATATTTCGAGTCAATTGACTTCCTCGTCGATTTAGAAACACAATATCTTCACTCTCTAGTTTGATATTATTCATCTTGTTTCGATCTAATAAGTAGAAATTTAGATGCTTAATTGCTTGATCTCCAATTGGAATCATGCGTTCTTTATTTCCTTTGCCAATGACTTTGATAAACCCAATGTGTAAATACATATTGGATAGCTTGAGGTTGGTTAATTCGCTGACTCGTAAACCACAAGCATACAAAACTTCTAGAATCGCTCTATTTCTACTCCCTTCTTTTTTAGAATGATCAAGATGAGCAATTAACAATTCAATTTCGTGATGGGTCAAAACCGAAGGTAGAGAACGGGCTAATTTGGGTGCACTTAATAAGAGGGCAGGGTCTTCTGTTAGAACATCCTCAATAATCAAATACTGATAAAATGCCTTCAAACTAGAAATAATTCTTGCCTGAGAATTGACACTCAAACCCAATTCATTCAAATACGTAATAAATGCTTGCAAGTCGCTAAGGAGTAACTGTGACAAGCCTTTATTCAATTCGTGCAGTGCTATAAATTCGATTAACTTCCTTAAGTCTTGTAAATAGGCGGTTATAGAAGCAGGGGAAAGCCCTTTTTCTAATTGTAAAAACGCTCTAAAGGACTTGATATAAGGTGTCTCCATTTTGCTTGGTTAGTCCGTTTATTCTCCTAAGGTAGCTTGCACTCCAAAATCAATGATAATACGAGTTTCTGTAATTGGGATTGATCTAAAAATAACCTTTAATTCCATTTCAAATTCCTCTTTTGTAATGTGATCCTTCATATCCACAATAGAGGGGTAGAGTTGCACTGTTCCTGCATTGGTAATGGGTAAATCGGTTTGGTAAGCCATTTCTTGGCGCTCCGTTCCATCTATCGCATAATAATAAGCTTGTTGAATAAAGTCCAAATTGTTTTCGCCATAATCTACCGTCAGCGTAACATACGAAGGCTGTGCATCTATTAAATCTTCTCGATTAATACCTGGAATATCCCCTAGAACAAAGTGGTGTGAAAAACCAGTGTTTAGCCCCGCAGGAATGGTGACATAGGCTCTAAAAGGAATGTCTATCACAGGGCCTTTTTGACAGGCACTAAAGGAACAAACAAGGATGATGAAACATAAGAAACGAAGCATGCTATTTGTTTTTTCGTTCGAAGAACGTTAGGTGAAAAGCGGGCAATATATTATAACAAAAAAGATTAATTAGTCCTCTTCTTTTTGAAACCATCAAAGGTACTATTTTGCTTTAAGACACCAACATTACAAGCTCTGTCGTGTTTATATTCTAGAATCAAACGCTGCGTTTTTGGCAAAAAAGTTAAACTATATGCTTCTTTTCCGCTACAGTCCTGCGCTGAATAAAGGAAAATGTCATCGTATTTATTTTTATCCGACTTGGATTGTGTCACTAGATTAAGAACATTTCCATTGATAACAAGTCCATTTGCCTGTGTCGTTGATTTTTCAATCTCGATCACTTGATTGAATAATTGATCTTTAGCAACCATAGATTCGTCACTTTCATTGGACATGGCAACATCTTCATAGGAAGTACTTCCTTCATAGGTTCCGATTAACTGCGTTCGATAATCTTGCGTAGAAACAGGATTTAATTCTTCTTTTTCACAACTTGTTACTAAAAAAAGGCTAGAGATAAGGCAAGTAAAGAGTAATCTGTTCATGATATCGTAATTGTGTAGGTGGTTAGATTGGTACTGCTTTTAGGATGCAATAGGAACAACAAATGTTAATCCAAGCTTAAGGTTTGTGCATAGCTTAACGTTTTATTGTTTTAAGCTAATAAGACGAATGTTTTCTCGGAAACGTCTATGCTACCACCTTATTTTTGTTAATTTTAACGTTCTCTTAAATAGGAAGTTTTATTTTAAGAGGGGATTATAGGGCTGAAAGAATGCTTTGTAACTGATTAACAGAAGTATTAGCCTATTAGAAAAAGGATTCGTATTAACGTTAAATACACCGCAAGATAAGTATGGACGGTTATGTTATCGTGTATTTTTATAAAAAAATAAGAAATGAATAAGAAAAAGATTTTTATCGGAATCGGAGTGCTTTTGATTGTCATGCAATTCTTTCAAATCGACAAAAGCCCGATTGCAGTTGATGAGAAAATGACCTTTGCAACAACGGAGCAACCACCTAAAGATGTATTAGCTCAACTGAAATCTTCTTGCTATGATTGTCATTCAAATGAAACAAAATATCCTTGGTATACGTACGTAGCTCCTGTATCATTTTGGATAAGAGGTCACATCAAGCATGCAAGAAAGGCTTTAAATTTTTCGACTTGGGCTGCCATGAGCGAAGAAGATCGAAAACATGCTTTGCATGAATGTGCTGAAAAAATAGAAATAGGGCACATGCCGCCTAAAGGCTATTATAGAATGCACGAAGCCGCTTATCTAGATGATGCTAAAAAAGCATTAGTACACGATTGGTTGCAACAGCAAAGCCGTTAAATTGGAACAACATACGCTCAAATTTTAAGTGTTTTTATACTTTTGAGCGTATGTTGCCAACTGCTGATCAGCCCTTTAAAGAAAACCATGACATTGAATCAGGAAGTAGTTGGAGAAGAACTCATTTACAGAATTGCGCTTAATTTAATTCCTCAATTAGGCAATAAAACAGCGTTTGAATTGCTCCGCCATTTTGGCTCTGCACAAGCCGTTTTTGAACAAAGTAAGGAAGCTGATTTACACCAAGTTCCCAAAATTGGGCAAGCGATGGTACAGCAAATTTTGGAAAAAAGCACGCTGGAAAAAGCAGCGGAAGAGTGGGCCTTTACACAAAAATACAACATCAAGGTCTTACCTCAGGAATCGGCAGACTATCCCAAACGGCTCCGAAATTGCCCTGATGCGCCTTTTTTATTATACTATAAAGGAAATACAAATCTAAATGCCGCTAAAGTCGTCGCCATTGTGGGGACTCGAAAACCAAGTGCTCAAGGTAAATTATTTTGCGAGCGATTGGTACAAGATTTAGCGGTTTATAATCCGCTTATTGTAAGCGGCCTAGCGTATGGCATTGATGTAACGGCACATAAAAAATGCTTGGATTTGCAGTTGCCCAATATTGGTGTTGTCGCACATGGCTTGGACCGAATTTACCCCAAAATGCACAAGACAATCGCACAACGCATGACCAATTGTGGTGGCATTTTAACCGAATTCAGAAAAGGAGTAGCGCCTTTTTCTAAACACTTTCCTATGCGAAACCGAATTATTGCAGGGATGGCGGATGCCGTCGTGGTAGTAGAAACGGCCAATCGGGGCGGCTCGATGATTACCGCTTATATTGCGAATGAATACAACAAAGATGTATTTGCGGTTCCTGGCCGTTTGGATGATCCGCTTTCGAAAGGTTGCAATCATTTAATCAAAACACATCGTGCTTCTTTGTTGGAATCAGCCGAAGACCTCGCTTATATCTTGCGTTGGGAAAAGAAAGCAAAAGGACAGCAAAAGCAATTGTTTGCGAATTTATCGAAAGAGGAGCGCTTGATTGTTGATTTGATGCTAGGGAAGGAGGTCCATTTGGAAATGATTATCCAGAAAACTAAAATTAGTACGAGCCGTATGGCTGCGCTCTTGTTGGAGTTGGAACTCCGAGGTGTTATTCGGGCTTTGCCTGGTAATAATTTTAGATTGCTTTGATGTGTTGTATTCGACCTTGATTTTTTTGAATCTTAGCGAGACCTTTTGAAGTTGAACACACTATAAAAGCCAATTGGATTTGTGTTTAATCAAAAAGATGTTGAAACCCTAGGCTAACTTTTAACAGCTATGAATACCGTCTAACAAAAAAAGTGGTTGAAACGATTACCATAGGATTAGCTACGCTGCTACTACGTGCTTACTGTGTGAGAAGAGTTGTCAAAGAACGGAAAAGATTAAGTATAAATCGTAGCGACGACCTTTCTACTTCCACCTTGATTTCTAAACTCACAAAGATAGATCCCTTGCCAAGTGCCCAAATTTAATCGTCCATTTGTAATTGGAATTTGAATCGAAGCACCAACCAAAGAGGACTTGATATGTGCGGGCATATCGTCTGGACCTTCTAAGGTATGGACCAAATACGGCAAGTTTTCAGGAACCAAAGCATTAAAAATACTTTCAAAATCAGTCCGAACATCTGAATCCGCATTTTCATTAATACTCAAACCCGCAGAAGTGTGTTGAATAAATAAATTAAACAAGCCTGTTTGTGGGAGTGGCGGCAAGGCACTTAAAACCGCCTGGGTAATTAAATGGAAACCTCTTTTTTGCGCTTTTAGGCTAAATTCTACTTGCTGAATCATAATATTGTTGCTTGATGAACGGAAATTATTTTGTAAAGAAAATATAATTTTCAAAAAAAAATGAAAGTTTCTTAAAGTTTATATTTTTAGGTCAACTTTTTCTCCACTTTTTTTGTTATTTTTATGCACTTTCTTTGGAGTGGGAAAAGATAGATTGGGAATTATTTTTTAATAGCAATTTTTTTATGAAAAAAGCAAAACGAATAGTAGTCTGGTTTCGAAAAGACCTACGCTTGCATGATAATGAAGCATTGACAGAAGCTATTGAACATAGTGAAGAGGTAATCCCTGTTTATGTTTTTAACGAAGAGGAACTGATGGGGGAAACACCCTATGGTTTTCGAAAAACAGGTCCTTTCCGAACTCAATTTTTGTTGGAAAGCGTTGCCCATCTTCAAAATAAATTAAGAGAAAAAGGCATTGATTTGGTTATCCGAATGGGAAAGCCAGAAGAAGAGGTCTTTAAGTTGGTGCAAGAAGTACAAGCAAGTTGCGTTTATGCAAATATGGAGCGAACACATGACGAGGTCTTGGTTCAGAATGGTTTAGAAAAAAACTTGTGGTCAGCTGGCTTAGAAATTTTATTTTTTAGAGGGAAGATGTTGTATTACACCCAAGACTTACCTTTTCCAATTGCACATGCACCAGACACTTTTAGTACGTTTAGAAAAGAAGTAGAGCGTTTAGTGCTTATTAGAGACCCCTTGCCAGAACCAACTACCTTTACGCCTTGGACCGTTGAAGTAGCGGAAGAACCCTTGCCCTCTTTAAAAGATTTGGGCCATGAGAGAGCAGCGCAAGATGAGCGAGGTGATTTTGAGTTTGAAGGCGGCGAAGCTGCGGGATTAGCACGCTTATTAGCTTACTTTGGAAAAGAGCGTTATTTGGATGATTTTCTAGATAGCCGATATGAATTGAAGGGGAGGTATGCCGCTTCTCGTTTATCTTCTTGGTTGGCATTAGGTTGCCTTTCGCCTAAACAGGTGCATTTGCAGTTAAAAAAATATGAACAAAAATACAAAGCCAATAAATCGACTCAAACTTTTTTATTAGAATTGCTTTGGAGAGATCACTATCGTTTGATGGGCAAAAAGTATGGCGACAAAATTTTTGAGGAAGGCGGTATTCGAGGACAAGAAACAAAGGAGTTAAGCGAAGATATCAACCTGTTTAACCAATGGAAAAATGGAGAAACAGAAGTGAATTTAATTAATGCCTGTATGTTACAACTCAAAAAAACAGGCTTTTTATCGCACAAAGGACGCCAACTAGTTTCTAGTTATCTGGTCAACGACATGGGCGTTCATTGGCGGATGGGAGCGGCTTACTTTCAACACATCTTGATTGATTACGATATTTGTTCGAATTGGGTCAATTGGAATGTTGTAGGTGGGGTTGGTCCAGATACCAAAGAAGATCGTTATTTGAATATTGAGAATCAAGCCAAACGATTTGATACCAAAGGAGATTACACCGATTTGTGGTTAGGCTCTATTTGTTCTTAGGTATGAGACAGTTCTTGTGGCTGCTAATTTTGAGCCTTTTTTCAAGCCTATTAATAGGACAGCAGACCAATGGTTTTCAAGTAAAACCCCTCAAAAAAATCAAGCAAAAGATACGACAAAACTTGAAGGGGTTTGGAGTGCAAATAAAAAATGTCCGTTATCGAGGTAGACGTCGTGCGATCGGTGAATTTTGGGGTGGAGATTCTATTTTGCAAATGTCTCAGGGCATTATTCTTTCTACAGGAATCGCCCAAACAGCCGAGGGACCTAATAATGATCAAGGAAAAACGGGGGTTAACAAACGAAAAGGACATCGGGTTTTTGACAGCGTAACGAACGAAAAGCTCTACGATGCGGCTGTTTTGCAATTTGATTTTTATCCCAGTTCTGACTATATTTCGTTTAATTTTGCCTTTGCTTCCGAAGATTATCCAGAATTTATTGCTTCTGGTTATAACGATGTACTCGCTTTTATATTAACCTTGCCTAGTGGCGAAACCCTTAATTTGGCAACCCTGCCCCAATCGGAGGACTTGCTGTCTGTAGCGTCGGTGAATCCAAGGGAACATCCTCAATATTATATTAATAATAGTCAACAAGAAGAACCAAGAATAAACAGCCCACGCGATACTTTTTTAGTACGCAACTCAATAGAGGAAATATGGCTAAGCCGTTCTTGGGATACTCAAAAAGCAACCAGCTCTCAAGCTAAATATCTCATTCAGTTCGATGGATTTACAAAGGTACTCCAAGCGAAATATCCAGTATTGGCCCATCAAAAATATCGTTTGCAAATTGCGATTGCAGATAATGGAAATTCAATCTTTGATTCTGCTGTTTTTATAGAAATGAAAAGCCTAAATAGCCACAAAGAGGCTAGTTTTAAAGCTGGAATTTTGAAAGAAAAGCCCAATTATTATTACCAAATAGACAGCCTTTCTAGAACTCAAATCCCAACTGCCGCCAGTAATTACCCTTCTAAGGCGGCTACTTGCTCGAAGCAGCCAGCGGATATATTGTTTAATTATGATTCTCCAAGCTTAAGCCCTCGCAATCAATCCTTACTAGAGAATTTGGGACAACAATTAAAAGAATGCCCTGATTTGAACCTTAAAATTAGAGGCTATGCAGCAGCGGAAGATAACCAACATTACAACCGAAAGTTATCAAGAGAACGAGCAGAAAAAGTTAAAGATTATTTAATACAGCTAGGCATTGAGTCAGGTCGAATTGCCGTAAATTGGCAGGACGATGGTGCAAAAATGACTAAAAAAGCATTGGCTCAAAATCGACGGGTTAAACTAGAAATTTTTACAAAATAAAGGTACAATGGCAAATAAAAAACCCGAAGGAACGGTGTTGGAAGTGGCACAGGTTTTCTTTAAATTAGGCTGTGTTGCTTTTGGAGGTCCCGCAGCACATGTGGCGATGATGGAAGATGAATTGGTCACTAAACGAAAGTGGATGTCTCGCCAACATTTCTTAGATTTGATGGGCGCAACCAACCTGATACCAGGGCCTAATTCAACCGAAATGACGATGCACTGTGGGCACGAACGAGCGGGCGTACTGGGTTTATTTGCAGCAGGTATTTGTTTTATTTTCCCTGCGGTGGTGATTACAAGTATTTTTGCTTGGTTTTATGTAGAATATGGAAACCTTCCAGCCGTGTTGCCTTTGATTTTTGGCATTAAACCTGCGGTTTTGGCAATTATAGCAGGAGCGATTTATAAGTTGAGTAAAAAAGCCTTAAAAAGTGCTGAATTAGCGGTCTTGGGTTTGCTTGTTCTAGTTGTTAGTTTGTTGGGTGTCAATGAGATTGCGGCTTTGTTGGCGGCAGGGCTTTTAGGGACGATTTATTTTACGGTTAAAAGTAAAGCTAAAAGCGACTTAAATACAACACCAAAATCTATTTTCCCAATTCTATTCCTACAAGCAGGAGGCGCACTAAGCTCTAAAATAACAGGTTTGTCGGTCTTCTGGAGTTTCTTGAAAGTAGGGTCGGTCTTGTACGGAAGTGGCTATGTTTTGTTTGCCTATCTAGATGCCGAATTGGTGATGAAAGGTTGGTTGACTCGCCCTGAGTTGATTGATGCCATTGCCGCAGGACAGTTTACACCTGGTCCTGTTTTGTCTACGGCTACCTTTATTGGGTATCAATTGGCAGGATGGACTGGCGCAATTGCGGCAACACTAGGTATCTTTTTGCCTTCCTTTGTTTTCGTTTGGTTACTGAATCCTTTGGTGCCTAAGATGCGTTCTTCTAAGCCTTTGGGCTTTTTCTTGGATTCTGTGAATGTCGCTGCATTAGCTGTAATGGTGAATGTGTTGATTGAAATGGGGATGGAAACCTTGTTTGTAAGCGATTCTTGGCTGCCTGATTGGCGATCTTGGGTCATTGCTGTTTTTGGGGCGGTTTTGATTTTTGGTTTTAAGCAGGTGAATGCGATGTGGATTGTGGTTGG
>CACVAQ010000435.1 GCA_902727865.1 uncultured Aureispira sp.
TAGAATGAAAGCATTTTCAAAGCCAGTTACATGGCTACTTACCTTTTTTAATGTTGGGGTGTATCAACTTAGCGATGGGATCGACAGCCTAATTTTTAAGCTCAAATTTACAGGGCTAGAAAACCACGCTGATACGATTATTATACTTTCTCAAAGTATCGAACAACAACAAGGCATTATGATACTGCTAGACAGTTTTAAATGCCTATTCATGCTAATTTCATTGGTCTTTTTCTTTATCACCAACCAAGCAATTATTTGTAGTTCTTTTAAATGGTTTCAAAGCAAAATCAAATCGTTCTATTCTATTTCAAAACAATTTTTTAAAACTAAATTTTAAGATGATTCAAGAAACAATCCGTATTTACACGCCCCTTACAGCCGATTTATGTATTGCGACTCCATACGCAAAAGTAAAAGGAAAAATCTCTTTTTCTCCATTGCCTGAAGGCGCAGCAGAAATCGAATTAATTGAAGACGTAGAAGAAATGGGCGGTATTGTAGACGCTAATTATTCTATCATTGCGAATCGCAAAGGGCATTCAGAAGAAGGGGAAATTTCTTTAACGATCCTTTTGCCAGACAGCGATGAAAACGCAGCTAAATCAAGCGTCTTGATTGGTGTGGACGAAAAGAGTTTGCCAATTTTTGGCTTGTCAACGGCCGTCGATGAAAAATTAGAGATTGGCGGAACATTTGGCGCAAATACATTGACTGTATTAGCAGGATTGGCAAGACGAGGAACAGGTTTGCGAATCAATGGGGTTCACGTGGATGCCGATGATGACAAGCATTTTGCTAGTCGAATGGTAGAACGTCAATTTTCCCATGATGGAAATAGTGCAGGAGACAAACCGCACGTTTATCCAAAATCGGATTCAAAGGATCAGCAAACGACGATCAGAAGCATTGAGGGGATGAATACCTATTTAGATGGTTTTGCCTTCCTTCAAATGCCTGTTCATAAAGGTATTGCCGTGAATATGACCATCCAAACGACTTACTTAAAGTAAGCGTTCCATAAGAGGAAAATTAAACCCTAAAACGTAAAAAAGCCAATTGCCGAAGCTTGGTAATTGGCTTTTTTTACCCTAATTATTTTGTGAAAAAACCAAGAAGTACTAAATCCTAAAACATGGCATTAGCAAACGCTTCACTTATTGGTGACATTGATTTAGGTGGGATTAATAACAAAGGAGTTAGTAGTGGCGACATTGCAGCAATATTTGCCGCACAAGCACAAGTCAAAGAAATACAAGCCGCTAGAGAACGAGAAGAAGGAAGACAAAGAAACAAAGTCTTTCTTATTAGTGGCGCTGTGGTCTCTTCTGTTATCCTTCTTATCCTACTTTTTTATTACACCACTTCTAAAAATACATAACCCATGAGTACAGGCACATTAGCAGAAAAAAGAACCTCCAATACGCCTACAGTAAAGACAGCAGCTCCAACGGTTGTAACAGCCCCAGAGGTTAAACCGATTATTCTAAAAGTAGTTGAGGAGCAGCCCCCGATTAAAGAGCCTACTTTGATCGTTGAAGCTCCCAAAATACCCAAAGAGGAGCAAAAGGCAAAATGCACCTATTGTAAAGTCGATAGAATCATAACCTTATCCATTCGTGGTAGTGTGACTTTAGTTTTATTGGCAATTTGTTTTCACTTGATTAAATCCGCTAAATAATGGACGAATTAGATTTTGGTTTTGACAAACCTAATTTCCAAACACAGTTTGGCGGTAAAACAGGAACGGTCAGCGAAAAGCGAGCCGAGCAAGCGAGCGCAAAAGATGGTGGCGGTGTCGATGCGGCAGGCATCATTGATGCAAGCGCAGGCGGCTTAGACAGCATTACAAATCTTGTTGGCTTGTTGACAGGAAAACCAAGTACACCAACAACAGAAACAAATGACACGGCAACTCCAACAGAAAAAAAGAAAGTAAATCCTTTCGTTTGGATCGGTGGAGGATTGGTCGTGCTTTTATTCATCGCTCTTTTAATCTCTTCAAAAAATGGACCAACCACAATCCCAGAAGTTTAAAGTACCCTTATTGATTTTTGTACTTGTCTTGGTGCTAGGCGGTGGTGGTTTTGCCATTTGGATGGTCACTAAAAAGGAAGACGAAGAAACCACCACCCAAACGCCAGAAGGGGCAAAAACGCTCGCTGGTGGGCGTACAGATGCAAGCAGTCTTTATACTGATGAAGAACTCGCCTTCAGTGGGCTAGTCAATGAAGATGCCCCGAATAAAACGCCTGAATATGAAGCCGTTTTGAAAGATTCTAAAGAGGGGCAAAAATTGATTGAGGACAGAATGCGAAAAATCCAACTCAATAAAAAAGATGCTGATTTTATTCGTGCCAAACATAGTGTAGGGCGGACTTTAGTCGGAAACAAACTCTTTAGCACGAAAGCCAATCGAGCGATTGATAAAATGTTTGCTTTGGTCGATGGAACAACGGGAGGGAATTACAAAACCTATCCTGTTTATGGAAAATATGAAACCGAGGCAGCGCCCTTAAGAGCAGACATTAAAAACTTTTTATCTAAAGATGGACAAGGTTATAATTTAACCAGCGTAAGGCATGGCGGTAATGCTTGGTGGTTTGGTTCGGTTGGTTTGAACTTGATGTATGGTAGTAATCATGCTCATGTACATACTGCCGATAAATTATGGTGGTACAAGGGAGGAAAAGAAGGACGAGAGGGCTTAGACTTTTTTAAGTTGGTTAATGGCCATAATGTTGAGGATAGAACCCTAGTTGATAAAAAAAGAAACGGAAAAGGCGTTTTTGCTGCTTGGGGAATGTACAATTTTGTCAAAGAGTGGCGGTCTGCTATGGACTTTTTTGATAAAGTAACCAAAGAAGAAGCCATCACCGCTTTAGAGCGAGAAGGATTAATCAAACGCTTTTAAATCAAAAACGAGCATGGAAATTAAAAAAGAAGATCATAAAAAAATAATGTTGAGCATTGCTGCTTTGGCCTTGGTTCTAATGGTTGTTTTTGTTTTGGGAAAACAGAAAGGACGAGATGAAAACGAAGAGCAAACAATTGATGTACAAGTCAATATTAAGGACGAAAACGGAGACACGGTATCTTATGATCCTAATCCGCTTTTAAT
>CACVAQ010000436.1:0-2592 GCA_902727865.1 uncultured Aureispira sp.
AAAAAGTAGTACAGTATAGCCTACACTCATAAAGAATCGAATGAGGAATGTGATGTAGGCAAGTGTAGATAAAAATAACCAAAACAACCAAAATAATGAAATATTTAGTTCGCTCCATTTTATGCCTAGTCCTTCTTTTTAGTTTGGGACAGAACCTGTCTGCTCAAAAGAAAAAAAGCATTACGATTGTCGGTAAAGTGCTGGAAAAAAATAGCCAAAGCCCTGTTGAATTTGCGACAATCATGGTGGCACACAAAGCAACAAAAAGCCTGATTACAGGGACCACCACTACAGCAGACGGAAGTTTTGAACTTCAAGTAGATTCTAATAATTTTTATATAGAAGTTAGTTTTATTGGCTTTGTAAAGCAACAAATTACCGATATCGAGGTGGTCGGACGAAAAGTAAATCTTGGTGTTATCGAACTCTCCGAAGATGGGCAATTGTTGGACGATGTTGTGGTACGAGCCGAAAAGTCTGAAATGGAGTTCAAGTTGGACAAAAAGGTCTTTAATGTGGGCAAAGATTTAAGTAGTACAGGTGCTAGTGCCTTAGAAATATTAGACAATGTTCCTTCGGTAGATGTGAATATAGAAGGGCAAGTAAGTTTGAGAGGTGCTACTGGAGTGCAGATCTTAATTAATGGAAAACCGTCCATTTTGGCAAGTGACGAAAGCAATGCTTTGGGCTCAATTACAGCTGAGATGGTCGAGAAAATAGAAGTCATAACCAACCCTTCTGCCAAGTACGATGCTGAGGGAACGGCTGGAATTATCAATATTGTTCTAAAAAAAGAAGAACGAAAAGGAATGAATGGTTCCATCTCTTTAAACACAGGTTATCCACACAATCACAGTATCGGGTTTAGTTTGAATAAACGGACCGAAAAATTTAATTTGTTTAGCCAAATTGGCGCAGGCTATCGCTCGCTTCCTAAAGTAAATAAAAATATCAACGAAAATTTAGTGACTGGAACTACTATTTTGAGTGAGGGAGTCGATTATAGAAATGAAACTTTTTTTAATGTATTACTGGGAGCGGATTATCATATTAATGATCGAAATGTCTTAACACTTTCGGGGAATTTTGCCTACGAAATCGAAAGCCAACCTTCTCAAACCAATTTTAGAGAATTGGACAACAGCGACTTGACTGTTGCAGAGTGGTCTCGAACAGAAACAACGGGGGCAAACAACCCCAAAGGACAATACGAGTTGGTGTACAAAGGGGAATTTAAAGATAATAAAAAACATACCTTACAAATCAGTACTTTAGGAAATTTCTTTAGCAAAGTACAGGCCTCTGAGTTTGAAAATATTACGACTGCAGGAACCTTAGCGGATAGTTACCAACAAACCAACACGGCTTTTCAGGAAGCTCGCTATACTTTTCAAGCAGATTATGTTAAGCCTTTTTCTAAGGAAATAACGATGGAATTGGGGAGCCAATATGTGATTCTGGACATTAGCAACGATTTTGCAGTCTCCGATTTAATAAACGATAATTGGGTGCCAAATACTGGCTTGACGAATGTATTCGAATACGATCAAAAAGTCTTTGCCTTTTATGCAACAGGAGCTTATGAAGCTAAAAAGTGGGGCATAAAAATAGGTTTAAGAGTAGAAAATACAGATTTGAAAACGTTCTTGGTCAACACCAACGAAACCAACAAGCAGAACTATACCAATCTATTTCCTAGTGCCCATGCGAGTTACAAAATTAGCGAGCGCTTCTCGATGCAATTGGGCTATTCTCGACGAATTTATAGACCAAGGTTGTGGGATTTGAACCCCTTCTTTAATATTCGTAACAACTTTACGATACGAGCAGGAAACCCTAATTTGTTGCCAGAATATACCGATTCTTACGAATTGACAGGAATTTATATTTTGGATAAATTGTCGTTGAATTTAAGTGTTTATTACCGTTATACGACGGATGTTTTGGAGCAAATTTCTACTTTTGAAGATAATGTAAATACCTTTATGCCAATGAATGTTGGTCAGCGAAATGCAACTGGAATAGAGTTTAATGCAAAATATACACCTATAAAATGGTTGACCATGAATGGCGATTTTAATTACAATTATTTTAGTCGTAAAGGAACCTTTGGAGCCGATGATTTTGACTTCAACGCCAGCCAATGGGCTGCTAAATTGACCACTAAATTTAAATTGCCTTACGATATTGATTTCGAATTAAGGGGACTTTATCGTTCTGCTTATAGAGCTGTACAAAGTACGATTGGAAGTAATTTTGCTTTGAATATAGGGCTGCGTAAGAAACTTTTAAAAGGGAAAGCCGTGATCAGTTTGAGTGTTCGAGATTTGTTGGCAACGCGTAATCGAGTAACAGAAATTTCTCAAGAAGATTTTTATATCTATAGCTTTGGACAACGAGGGCGTTTCATTACGCTTGGATTTAGCTATGGATTTGGCAAAGGAAATGCGATGGAGTATTCTGGTGGAAGACGCCGCTAGTCGTATTTTTTTAATGCAATGAACGTTAATTTCTGTGCTGCCGATGCTTCGTTTGTATTTTATACGAATGAAGCATCGTTTATTTTAGCCCTTACCGATTTTAAAATAGACT
>CACVAQ010000436.1:2692-4416 GCA_902727865.1 uncultured Aureispira sp.
ACTTATGCCCAACTTAATTTTTATCGTAATCATACTATTACTATCACAAACTTGCTTTGGACAAAGCGGACCTGATACCTTGAAGGTTTTAGCCCAGCAGATAGAAGCAGGAGAGGGGAGCAAAATTCATATTGCTAAATATAAGGTACTAAAAGTCTTAGTAGGAGAATTGAATGCCTCTAGTATTTCGGTTGGTTATACAGGATGTCAAGCACTAAATCATAGCTCCGAACCCGTTTTACTAAGCTTATTAAAGTATAGAGGAAAGACGTCTATAAAGAATTATTACCACTATCCTAATTATAATGCCTTGGAAGGCGCTGAAAAAGTCAATGTGCTAAAAATTACGAGAGCGTATTGGGAAGCTTGTGAAAAAGGAACGCCTGCCTGTAAAGCCTTGACGTTCTACAAGGATTCAAGGCTTAAAAAAACCTTTTTGTTACTTCCTTGTGGAGGAAGCGCAACGACGGTTTCGCTATCAAAAGACAAGGGAATTATTTTGGAAAGTAGTTGGTGGGCTAACGAATGTCCGCCTATGTTTGATTTGACGGCATTAGGCGATGGAAAATATAGCGCCTATATGTTGGCTTGCGGTCTGGGAGGAAGGGTGGAATTTACGTTGAAAGACAAATGAATGATGCTCGCAAGGGAACAGCGTTCTTGAAAAATACTGTTCCCTTACGGCAAAAGGCTTACGTTACCCCAAACAAATTCAAGGCAGTCGCACTAGTCACTTTCCCAACTTCTTCTACAGAAATTCCTTTCACGTCCGCCAGTTTCTCCGCAATCAACTTGATGTAAGCGCTTTCGTTGCGCTTGCCACGGTGGGGCGTTGGCGTCAAATATGGTGCATCGGTTTCTAAGACCAAATGTTTCAGGTCAATTTGTTCGACCACTTTGCCGATAGCCGCTTTTTTGAAGGTTAAAACACCGCCTAAACCCATTAAAAAACCAAGTTCGATGATTTGCTTGGCTTGTTCAAGACTTCCTCCAAAACAGTGAAAAATTCCTCTAAAATTAGCCGTGTTTTCTTCTCGTACAATCTCAATCAAATCATCCAAAGAGTCCCTCGCATGAATGACAATAGGAATGTCGAGCGCTTTTGCCCAGCGGCATTGCGTACGAAAGGCATCTTTTTGCTCGGCAACAAAATCTTTACTCCAGTAATAATCCAAACCTATTTCACCAACAGCACAAAAAGGGCGTTTTTCAAACCATTTTTCCATCATTGCCAAGGTTTCTTTATAATTGGCATCGACAGAACAAGGATGCAAGCCCATCATGGCGTGGCATTGGTTGGGGTAAGCTTCTTCTAAGGCTAACATGCCTGGAATCGAGTCGGCATCTATATTCGGTAAGAACAAATGTTCAATGCCATTGTCAAAAGCACGTTGAATCATTTCTGTTCTATCTTCTTCAAATTGGGACGCATATAAATGTGCGTGAGTATCTATTAACATAATGTATTTTATGGTTGCTGTAAAATTCTGCGTGAGAATTGAGTTCAAAGATACAACTATTCAGGCTCAAATATAATTCATTTTGATGCTAATATTTGTGCAGAGAAAAAAAACGTTCAGTTAATAAGAAACGGTCAAGAAATAAGATGAAATAGTAGGCTGAAATTTTGAAGAATAGGATACAGCGGACGATCTATTTTAACAAATAAATAAACTTACAAAAAAGAGATTGAACTAGTTTGGTTCGGTTTTTAACCTAAGGAA
>CACVAQ010000436.1:4516-15559 GCA_902727865.1 uncultured Aureispira sp.
CCTAAGGAAGTGAACGACTAGTAATTTTAGAAATTTTATTTTCAAAACTTACTGAAAGTTTAGAAGAAAATTTCTTTTTACGGAACATTTTACTAGTTTTGTTCGTTTCATTGAGACAGAATTTAACCAAAAAGTTAATTAATCATACATCAAAAGAATTCAATCAATTAAAATTATGATGATGGACACAGAAAAAAAGCTATTGAAAGGTGGTGAGTTTCTAATAGCAGAGACCGAGCCTTCAGCTGTATTTATAGTAGAAGATTTTACGGAAGAGCAAAATATGGTGCTGGGAATGGCAAAAGAATTTGTCGACAAAAAGGTATTTCCTGTTGTCGACCAAATAGAGAAGCTAGACCTAGAGTTGACAAAAAAATTATTAAAAGAAGCAGGTGACTTAGGACTGTTAGGAACTTCTTTTCCTGAAGAGTACGGAGGATTTATTCAGAATTTTGAGACCAACATGGCTCTAACAGCTGCGCTGGCTCCAACGCGTTCTTTCTCTTTGTCTCACGGAGCACATACAGGGATTGGAATGCTGCCAATTTTGTATTTTGGTACAGAAGCGCAAAAGCAAAAGTATTTGCCACCTTGTATCGCTGGAGATAAGTTTGCTGCCTATTGTTTGACCGAGCCAACATCTGGTTCTGATGCTTTGTCGGCTAAAACACAAGCCGTTTTATCTGAGGATGGTAAGCATTACTTGGTGAATGGACAGAAAATGTGGATCACAAATGCTGGATTTGCAGACGTATTTACCGTGTTTGCACAGGTCGATGGAGATCAATTTACAGGGTTCATCATTGAGCGTGACTGGGAAGGTGTTTCTTTGGGTGCCGAAGAGCAAAAATTAGGAATCAAGGGATCTTCTACGCGTCAAGTATTCTTTGAAAATGTGAAAGTGCCTGTTGATAATTTGTTGGGAGAAATTGGAAAAGGCCATAAAATTGCCTTTAATATCTTGAATGTTGGACGTATTAAATTAGCTGCTGGTGTTTTGGGCGCTTCTAAAAGCTTGAATACCTTGTCGGTTCAATATGCGAATGAGCGGAAACAATTTGGTAAAAAAATTGGAGATTTTGGCGCAATTAAATATAAATTAGGAGAACAAGCAACTCGAATTTATGCGGTAGAATCTGCGATGCACCGTTGTGGAAGAGATATTTCTAACATGGAGCATAAATTAACCGAAGAAGGAAAAACGCTAGCAGAGTCTTTGTTAGGAGCAGCAGAGGAATATGCGATTGAGTGTGCCATCTTAAAAGTATATGCTTCGGAATGTTTGGACTACTGTGCCGATGAAGGGCTACAGATTTATGGTGGTATGGGCTATTCAGAAGAAACGCAAATGGCAGGAGCTTACCGTGACTCTCGGATCAATCGTATTTTTGAAGGAACGAATGAAATCAACCGTATGTTGACGATTGATCGGTTGATGAAGCGTGTCCTAAAAGGAGAAATTGACATGATGACTCCCGCAATGGCTGTTCAAAAAGAATTGACTGGAATGCCTTCTTTTGGTGAGCTTGACAATGGATTGTTGGCCGACGAGAAAAAATATGTGACTAATCTAAAGAAATTATTCTTGGCGGTAGCTGGTGCAACGATTCAAAATTTGATGCAAGAGTTGCAAGATGAGCAAGAAATTTTGATGAATTTGGCAGACATTATGTCTGAGGTTTATATTTGTGAATCAACTATTTTGGCAACACTAAAAGCTTGTGACGTACGTGGAGAAGCGGCTTGTGCAACTGAAATTACAATGGCAAAATTGTATGTGAATGATGCAATTGAGCGTTGTAATAGTCATGCAAAAAATGCGGTTTCTGCTTGGGCAGATGGCGATACCAAGCGTATCATTATGCTAGGAATCAAGCGTTTTACAAAGCACGAGTTTTTAAATACAAAAGCATTGCGTAGAGAAATTGCAGATAAATTATTAGCTGCAAATCAATATTGCTTTAAATAATCAATACTCCGTAGGGTTCCCGAACAAAGCGAACTAAAGCTTAGCGACTAGCGAAGCAATCTCGCATCAATAACTTCTCCTAAGGAACAAAGGGGGAGGACAGGGGCAACCTAAAAAAATAACTGTTCGTTATATCCTTAAAGTTGAAGAGGCTCTTAGAATGTGATTTTCTAAGAGCCTCTGTTTTTTTTGTCGATTAAGAGGCCTATTTAGGACTTGCTAAGGTCTGTTGAATAGAGTCTTGAATACGAATAAATTCGTCAACAACGACCTCTGTTTTTACACCCAAGTTTTTCAAGCCACTTTGAGCCGACTTGGCTACTTCGTGTTTAGGGAAGCGCTCCAAAATTTCCTTATATAACGTTCCTCCTTGTGCAATAAGGTCCATGTTTTTCAATTTTGCAGTCGTTATATTGCTATTAAGAGGAGACGAAACAATCTTGTTTTTGCGTAAATAAAGTGTGATATTGGTATCGTATTCCACCGCAAGCATCAACAAGGCGTCAGGATACTGTACAAAATCAGGATAGCTTGTATAAATTTTATCTAAAAACTGAATGGCAATTAGATGCTCTTCCAATCGAATGGCTAAACGAGCGCCTTGCAAACAATAGGTCGCAGAAAGGGGATTCTCAGGATTGCTTTTGACAAAATTGGCATAGGTAAACATCAACTTCTGCAAAACAGTTTCACTAGGGGATGCTCCTCTAGGTAAGCTGTTGATTTCTTTCAGAATATTGTCAATATGATCTTGCAATTTTTCCTTTTCAGGACGGAAAAAGTAATTGGCTTCTGTAATCCCTTTTCCTTCTGGGAATTTTTGGAGATAGGCTTTGTACAATTCTTCTGCACGAGAGGCCCTGCCTTGTGGAGAGGCCTGAATCATGGCTAGAAATAGGTACGTATTTTCTAAAATCGTTGTCTTGGGATAGGATCTTAAAATTGTTTCTAAATGCTTGGACGCTTCGCTATAGTTCTGTAATCTATAGTATAAAATAGCACAACGATAGAGATAAATAGGGGCCATTTCATCGTCCTTAAATTCATTTGAATATTGAATGTAATTGGCAATTAATGGACGCAGAAATTGATCTTCGGTATTTCTATCGACAGCCAATTCCATTCCTGATATGATTTCACGTTGATTGTTTCTTTCTGTATTACAGGAACTTAGGGCTATTGTTATTATAACAAATAAAAGTAAATGTTTCATTTTTGATTATTTTTATTTTTTTTGAACATCCATTAATTCAATAAAAAAGATGACCCAAGAATTAGGCGCAATTGCATCCCCATTGCCTCTAGCACCATAGGCTAAGTTCGGAGGAATAAACAAGACGGCTTTGCCTCCTTGACTCAATAAGGTTGTACCTTCGGACCAGCCTTGGATCAAGGATTGACTTCCTGCAATAAAAGATAAAGGAACCATGTTTGTATAAGAGTCATCTACGATTTTTCCCGTGTCCGAAAAACAAATATAATGGACACTAACGGCATCTCCATTGATTGCTTTAGGCCCCGATCCCTTGTCAAAAATCAAGTAGGACAAACCAGAAGCCGTCTTTTGTATATTCGGTAATGTTTTATGTTTAAATTGAGTGACTAACTCAGGTATTTTCAAGCGAATAGAATCCAAATAAACTTGCTCGGATAAAATTTCTGATTGAAGGTTCGCTTGCGTTTTTATTTGATGCATCTTGTAGGTGAAAGTCACCAAATCCTCTCCTTCAAATTCCAATACATATTGTCCTAATAATTCAGGAACTTCCGCAGCAGGTATTAATAATTGGAGGCTGTCGCCTTCTGCCATTAATTTGAGTGCTTTGGTAAAGAAATTATCGTAGCGATCTTCAGGGATTTGTACTAAAACAGGATAAACATTATCATAAGAAGAATCTAAAATTTGAGTCCCTTTTTTTAGTGTATAGTCAATTCGAACCTCTTCGCCTACTTGCGGTAGTGTACCAGTAGGGTTTTGGCTGAATTTTTTATACCAAAATTCATTTTTTTTATAAGGTTTTAAACCTTTGGTTTGTTTTTTCCAAGCTGCACGTTGACAACTACTAAACGTAAACAAAATTATTATTATGGAACTAAAAAAAGTGAGGCGCATAAAGTTAGTTGATCTTCAATATTTTATAGATAAATGTTGCCTTGTCTCCAGCTTTGAAGTGCTCTTTGTAGGCAGATAACTCTAGGCTTGCATCTGTAGCATAAATACTTGCGACACAACTGTCACCTAAGCCTAACCAAGTAAGGGGGTGTTGAAACTTGTCTAAACTTTTACTAGGGGGGATGGTAATTATAGAAGGTTCAAGGGCATTGGCTGAACTTGCAATAATTTTGTCTTTATTTTTAAGGCAATAGTAAATGGTGACTTGATCACCCGTTTTTATTTTTGTTTTAGACGAATCGTCTGTAAAAATAACTTTCTCATAAAGCTCGTCTACCGTTTTAGGTTGCTCCGTCGCACAGCTAGTGATGAAGACTAAAATACAGACAAAAAAGTATAGCTTGTTTGGTAATAAGGTCATTTTATAGCGTTAAAGGTCCTTCTAATTTAGCTACGAAGTATAGCTAAATTAGAAGGAGGTTGAATCGTTGAGTTTTTAGAACCAAGCAGCACCTAAAGCTTCTCTAAATGGCCAAGGAATTCCAGCTAGAATTAGCACCAAACCAATTAGATAGCTTATAAAAATAAGTCTAAAACGAAGGGGCGCTTCCTGTATTTTCTTAGAACGACTAAATCCAATTGTAATCACAATAATTGCCAATAACATCATTGTCATATGTTCTACTGTAAAAAATCGGATTACTGCATTCCCTTTCATACCTCCAAAATTAACTTTGCCGCCAAGGTTCAGATAATAAGATATAAAACCAATTAGAACTTGAATGTGTACAAAAATCATTGCAAAAAGATGTACTTTTTTGTCTTTGTCCGTATAGGCTTTTTGCTTACGCCAGCCCATAAAGGCATTGACAATAGCAAGAAGCAATAAAATAAGAACAATCCATCTAAGCCCAGAGTGAGCGTGTTTAATGCCTGATAACATAAGTATATTTTTTTTCAAGTGGTCAAAATACGTGTCTATCCGTTTTGTTTGACCTCAAAGTTAGGGATTTTTGCTATTTTACTTTAGTAATGATTTAAAAACTTATCGTATAGTTTGCTTTCTGTTCTTTTATAAGCAAAGTCCATAAATCATCAAGACCGTTTTGAAAGGCTATTTTTTGCTATCCTTCCTTATTTATTTGCTTGTTTGAGAACAGTTGTCAAACAACGATTTATTTTTAAGAAGCCTGTTGTTATGGCTAACAAAAGGCTTCTTTGGATGCGGAAATAGCTACTCTTCAAAATAGCACTTATTAAATCCTAAAATTTAACCTAATTTAAAACTTGATGAAAAGACGAACAAAGGTTTTATTGATATTGGCTATTTTTATTCAAATTTGCAGTTATTTTTTGCCATTTTTGGGCTCCAGTTATGGCTATCAATTTTTTAAAAAAGGAATAGCTGCTTTTTTGAGCCAAGGAATTCAGGCGCACAATTGGTATGCGTTTTATGCCTTTTTTGCCCCCATATTCAGTTTTCCTATTTTGTTAATGGGCTTATTCAAGCCTTTTTCTAGCTCCATGAGAATGGCCTTAAAGTTAGGTTTGGGCGGCTCCTTATTATGTCCCGTCCTACTTTCTGTATGCTTAGTATTTCCAGAATTTAACTCTATAGGCTATTTGTTTTGGGGGGCTTCTGTTTGCTTTATGTATGGCTTGTTTCTTTTCAAAAAAGCACTTAAAATAGAAGTAGATGTGGATGATTTGAACAAGCATTTAATTGAAAATGAACTATAAAAAATACAAATGGATTGGGTGAAAACATTTTACGATGCTCAAAATGAATGGTTTGCTGTCTATTTGGGCGCTGTTGAGGATAGTCATTATGAGCGAGCGGCATTGATGAATGAAATGACCAGTGCTGCGACGAAGCGAATTTTAGAACTAGGCGCTGGTGGGGGACAAACGGCTATTGCCTTGGCCGAATTGGGACATGATGTAAGTACCGTAGAATTGCTAGAAGAATCGGTCTTGCATGCTCAAAAGTTAAGCCATCAAATGAAGGTGGAGGTAGCGATACAGCAAGGCGATTTTTATACCATAGATTATCAAGAACCCTTTGATTTGATTTGTTATTTTGATTCTTTTGGGATAGGGGAGGATGAAGATCAGAGGCGTTTGTTGAAGCGAATTGAAACTTGGCTAAAGCCAGATGCTTGTGCGATTATAGAAGTCGGGGCGACGTGGCATTGGGCGGGTGTCGCCAATGGTCAGAAAATGGATTTAGGCGCTTGTTTTCGCCACTATAGGTTTGATGCTGAAAATTCTAAATTAATAGACAGTTGGTGGCGCAAAGACGACCCCGAAGCGGTGGTGCGACAATATTTACGTTGTTATACGCCCGTAGATTTTAAATTGTTGTTGGAAGGGACTGGCTTAAAAATGGTAGGGATAGAAGCAGGAGGTCGGGTAGATTATGAACAAATGGAGTTTATAAAAAAGGCTACATTGGAAGAGGCAATGACGTATTATGTTAAGTTGTGCAAAGTTTAGATCAATGGATATGAAGAGGACTAAAATGAAAAAAAGACACTATATAGGAATGTTGTGTTGCTTGTTGATAATGGCTTGCGCAAAACCAAGCCCTAAGTATGATAAAGAAGTATTGGAAGGGGATTGGTTGCGCACCAGTAGTTCTGATGCGCGTTCGGATAGTATGATTGTACATGTTGGAATTGGCAATGCTGCTGCGGTCTTGTTTGCTCCGCCTAATAGTAATTTTTCTTTGCAGCAATTGAAATGGCAAAAAATTAGGGCAGTGGCGGAGTCTGGCGATTTTCAGTTGTTAGACTTAAGTGCTGATGGAAATCTTTGGAAAGCGTTTATTCTAATGAAATCTGAAACGGAACTTGAGATTATAAATGCAGATTATCCCAATGCGCCTGGTGGTGTGCAAAAATGGATCAAGATTTAGGCATAGGTTGCAGCCTTTGGTTGGTGTTAAAAAATAAATAAAATACCAATCGGTATATTTTAGCTGTGTACAGGACAAAAGTTTTTTATCTAATAAAATATCGAATCTACTTAGCATTTTATTAGATGTTAGATCGCTCCGCTTTTAGATATTAGATTTTAGACCCAATTAGAGCTCAATTGGGTCTAAAATCTAACAGCGAAGCGATCTAGGATCTAAAAGCGAAGCGATCTAATCCTAGTTTTGGGTAGATTTAAGCTGTAAAATAGTAATTAATTATTTTTTGTCCTGTACTTAGATATTTTAGTTTGAAATAATTATACCAATCGGTATATTTTTGTATATTTGAATCAAGTTGTGTGTAACAAAACCCAAAGATGACTAAGAAATCGGATGAAACAAGACGTTATATTCTCGAAAAGGTGGCCCCTGTTTTTAATAAACAAGGGTTCATGGGAACTAGTATGAAAGTAATCACGGATACCGTTGGATTGACAAAAGGGGCGATTTATGGCAATTTTAAAGACAAGGAAGAATTGGCGACAGAGGCATTCAATTATAACATTCGAATGATTATGAGCCAAGTGGCCGCAAGGGTTAAAACAGAGCAGTCTCCACTGAATCAATTGTTTGCTATTACTGATTTTTATAGAAACTATTTAGATTTTACAAATTCTAATGGAGGTTGTCCGATTTTGAATATTGGGGTGGATGCCAACAATCAAAATGAACGCTTATTGTCAAGGGTTAAGTATGTTATTCAAAAGCTAGAAAAAAGCATGGCGGATATTATTTTGTGTGGTATTCAATGTGGCGAAATGAAGGCTGGTGTAGATGCGGAGAAATACAGTAAACGATTGTTTACAATGATTCAGGGTAGTATTTTTATGACTTTGACTTTGGAGGATAAAAATTATGTCGTAGATATGATGGATCATATTGATGCGATGATTGTTTCGGAATTGAAGGTTTTTTAGCCTAAAAATATTTTTTTGCCTTGTAATATACCGATTGGTATATTTTAAATAAAAGGTATTATTAAGAAAATAAAAATTATGAAAAAATTAGAAAAAGTAATTAGCAGTAGAGCAAAGACTAGATTCCAAGATTCAGATCCGTTTAATCATTTGAATAATGGGAAATACATCGACTATATGATGAATGCTAGAGAAGATCAAATTGAAGCATATTATGGCTTAGATTTATTAGATTTAGCGAAGAATCAAAGAGTTGGATGGGTTGTTGCGACCAACCAGATTTCTTATATCAATTCAGCGATTACGATGGAAGAGTTGTATATTGATTCTCAATTGATGAATTTTTCGGCAAAGCACCTTGATGTTGAAATTCGTATGTGGAATAAGGATAAAACACAATTAAAAGCTTTTTTGTGGGTGCGTTTTGTGCATGTTAATTTGAGGGATCAAAAAGTCAGTGCGCATTCGGAAAAACTGATGCATTTATTTGAGGAAGTGGTCTTTCCTATAGAGCAATCGAATTTTGATGCTCGTAATAAATATTGGCGTGTGAATAGCAGTTCAAAAGAGCCTGTACTGGCATAGGGCTACAATGTATTGTTCTCAAAAAGAACGAGTAGAATCGTTTCGAAAAATAAAAAAGAATCATTTTATGAAAATACGAATCCTGTTTGCCTTCTTAAGCTTTTCTTTTCAAATGATGGCAACAGAAATAAAAGTAGAGCAAATAAAAGCCAATGGGCTTGAGTTTACCTGCCGAACGATTGGCAGCCCATCGGATGGACCCGCTATTATTCTTTTACATGGCTTTCCTGAAACGTCCCATATGTGGGAAAGTACGATGCAGCATTTACACGAACAGGGGTATTATTGCATGGCACCAGATATGAGAGGCTATAGTCCTAATGCTAGACCTAAGGGCCGAAAGAATTATGCGATTGAACTAATTGCAAAGGATATTGTAGCCCTTGCCGCAGCTAAACAGTTAACCAATTTTCATTTGATGGGACACGATTGGGGTTCTGCGATTGGTTGGTCGATTGTTGGCTTGTATCCTAAGCTCGTAAGGTCTTGGGTCGCTTTATCTGTTCCACATCTTTCGGCATTGAGCAATGCGGTGAAATACGATGAGCAGCAAAAAAAGATGAGTAGTTATGCAAGGGTTTTTCAATTAAGTTTTTTACCTGAAGCGGTTTTAAAAGCAAAAGATTTTAAACGCTTAAAAGAATCCTGCTGGTATCTCTCGACGCCAGAGCAAGTAGCGGTTTATAAAGAAGTATTTGGCGGTAAGAGAGCGCTAACTACTTGTTTGCATTACTATCGTAAGAATTGGAAGAAAATGATTAAAATTGCAGAAGGCTTAAATATTTCAGCCATAAAAACGCCCACAACATTGATCTGGGGAGATAAGGATACTGCCTTGGGACGAAAGTCAATAGAAGATACTCAACAGTATATGAAAGGGGCTTATGAATTGGTTGAGTTAGATGCTAGCCATTGGTTGATTCAAGATAAACCTGAAGCAGTTTGGAAAGCAATGGATGCGCATTTAGCGAAACACAAATAGTGCTGGTGCAATAGGTGGGCTTTTTTGGGAGAGACTTATTTTCTTTTTGGTTCTTTGACAAATCGTGTGGAGTTGAAACCATAGGCTAACTTTTAACAGCTATGAATTAGGATATACCTTTTAAGTAGAAAGTCGTATTCGTTTATTACCAAAAAAAATAGACGACTTTCTACTTAAAAGGTACGACTCATACTGTCTAATAAAAAAAGTGGTTTAAACTATTACCACACGATTTATCAAAGAACGTTCTTTTAAATAAAACCTAGTAAGATTTTTTTATATACTTGTTGTACAGTGTTTTAGGTGCTTTTTTGATTAAAAAAGAAATACATTTTGAAACTATTGCGATTGATATTGTGTCCAATATTATACCCAATTTCACTCTTGTACGGGAGTGCTGCAAGGCTACATCGTAGGCTTTATAGTCGTGGGATTTTAGTCTCAAAATCTTTTGATCTTCCGATTATCAATGTTGGTAATTTGTCGGTAGGAGGGACGGGGAAAAGCCCCCATGTCGCTTATTTTAACGAGTTGTTACGACCTAATTTTGAAACAGCAATTGTTAGCCGTGGTTATCATAGAAAAACAAAAGGCGTTCAGTTGGTCCTAGAAAATAGTTCGGTAAGGGATGTGGGAGACGAGCCCTTGCAATTAAAGCAACAATTTCCAAACACTACGGTTGTGGTTGCAGAACATCGAGCAGCAGGAATTGAGGCAATTGTAGCGCAAAATAAAAACATCAACTGTATTGTATTAGATGATGCCTTTCAACATTGGGCGATACAAGCTAAGGTAGGAATTTTACTCACAACCTTCGATCAGCCTTTTTTTGAGGATTGGGTGTTGCCGATGGGGCGTTTGCGAGAGTTTAGAAAAGGCTACCAACGAGCAGATATTATTATTGTGACCAAATGCCCTCCTTCTATTAACGAAGCAGCGAAACGGCGCTTT
This sequence comes from uncultured Aureispira sp., assembly GCA_902727865.1. Taxonomy (GTDB): domain Bacteria; phylum Bacteroidota; class Bacteroidia; order Chitinophagales; family Saprospiraceae; genus Aureispira. The sequence continues at coordinate 15,011 of CACVAQ010000436.1, forward strand.
ATCCAGGAAATAAAACCTTTACCGCAGCAGGCTGTTTTTTTCTCTTACTTTCAATACCAATCTTTGTATCAATTATTAGACCCTGCCAAAGAGCAAGAAATGAGGGAAGTACAAGGGCAAAAAATTACCTTGGTCACGGCAATTGCAAATACAAACTATTTGGAAGCCTATCTTGAATCTTACACTAGCTCTATAGTGCCTTTACGGTTTTTAGATCATCATTATTATACTAAAAAAGACCTTGAGAAGATAAAAAATGCAGCGAAAGGAGGTCTTATTATTACGACAGAAAAAGATGCCCCAAAACTTAGGTTACATCAATCGTATATTCGGGAAGCGGGCTTACAAATTTATGTTTTGCCAATTAAAGTAAGGATTGCTTTTGAGGAGGCGAAGGGGTTAGAAGCAATGTTGTTGGGGAAAATTTAGACAAAAAAAGTCCCTGCTAGTACCCCTACTAGCAGGAACAAAAGTAGTAAAACCACTTATAACCAACTTTCTATTTTTATAATTTTATAAGCTTTTATTCTTGGTCGTCCAAAGACTTAA
>CACVAQ010000437.1 GCA_902727865.1 uncultured Aureispira sp.
CGAAATACTGATTTTTTCATTTATTGAGCTTCCAAAAATAAGACTACCAATCGGTAGGCGTTTTTTGAAGCGATAAGAAATGGAAAAATGCTATTTTGACATACGAAACTATTCGTAATAATGTTTAGTATTCTAATAATAGTATAATTTAATAACTCGTCATTTGGGGGCGGTTCATTTTTTATTACAAATGCGAATCAAGAGCTACAGTATCCCCCACCCGTACATTTTAAACAGGATTATTTCATTCTTTAAACCTATTTTTTCTATTCTAAGTAATTTTAGCGCTTTATTCGAATTCCAATTTTTATAATCTATTGCTTTATCCAATTGAGTTTGTAATTGTTAAACAGATGTGTTATCATTGTTATGAAAGAAAAAAAAGTGTTTGGGATCAAAAATAGCTGTTTATGGAAACATTTGTTGGAATCATACATCGAGTAACCTACCATAATGTAGAGACAGGTTGGACGGTTCTAAAAGTCAATCCACTTCAAAGTTTGCATGAGTTAAGAACCGTTACAGTACACCAAGCGAACGTTTTTGCAGGGGCAACCATGGAATTTGAGGGCGAATGGATGCAACATCCCAAATTTGGGGAACAATTCCAATCGACCAAAGTAACAGAGCGCAAACCCGCAACAGCCTCGGCTTTAGAAAAATACTTGGGTTCAGGAATGATTCGTGGTGTTGGTCCCAAAATCGCCAAACGGATTGTCAAATATTTTGGAGCAGATACCTTAGAGGTCTTCGAAAATAAAATTGAACGCCTAACCGAGGTTCCTGGTATTGCGGCAACCAAATTACAGCAAATTACGGCTTCGTGGGTCGAACATAGAGAGATCCGAAATGTGCTGCTGTTTCTACAGCGTTACGGCATTAGTACTTTATTTGCGGTTAAAATATTCAAACAATACGGCAACGACGCCATTGCGATTGTACAAGAAAATCCTTATCAGTTATCCAAAGATATTTATGGGATTGGGTTCTTTTCGGCAGATAAAATTGCTTTAAATATTGGCTTAGCAAAAGACAGCCCCAAGCGTATACGTGCTGCCATTAGCCATGTCTTAGCTGGCAGTCGAGAACAAGGACATTGTTATCTAGAGTTGGAAAACATTCAATTAGAAGTCAAAAAACTGCTTCAACAAGATTTTTCAGATTTAATCAATCAGGAAATTGTAGGCATGGAAGCCGAACATGAACTCAAAACTAGAGTACAAGAGGAACTAAAATGTTATTACTCCAAAAGCCTGTATTACGATGAGTTGAACACAGCGGAGAAAGTGCAACAGTTTCTACAACAGAAAATTAAAATAGAGCTTCACCGAGTAAGTAATTGGCTAGAACGATACAACAACGTTCAACAATTCCCACTCAGCCAAGAGCAATATCAAAGTGTGTTGGGGGTTGTAGCGCAGCCTTTTTCTATCTTAACAGGTGGTCCTGGTTGTGGAAAAACAACGACTACCAAGGCCTTAGTACAATTGCTTCGAGCTATGAAAAAGCGCATTTTATTGGCGGCTCCAACAGGTCGTGCGGCACAGCGAATGTCCGAGGTCATTGGCATGGAAGCACAAACAATTCATCGGTTGTTGGTTTGGCAACCAGGCTCTGGACAATTTCAAAAAAATGAAACAAAGCCTTTGGAATGTGACGTTATCATTATTGACGAATGTTCTATGTTGGATATTTCTTTGGCGGCCTCTTTACTCAAAGCCATTCCTATAAGTGCGCAAGTTTTGTTTATTGGAGATGCCGACCAACTGCCTTCGGTCGGTGCTGGAAATGTCCTAAAAGATTTAATCGACAGTCGTATCATTCCTACCTACAAATTAGTAACTGTTTTTCGCCAAGCACAGGAAAGTCGAATTATACAATATGCCCATCAAATTAATAAAGGAGCGGTTCCTAAAATTGAATCACCAATTCATCGAGTGCACGCTTGGGAAGAAGGCATTGATTGCTTGTTTGTTGACTCAGACGAAGCAAGCAAAGAGCAACTAAAATTCATCCAAAAGATTAATAAAACGATGAAACAAGTCGTTGAAAATAAAAACATTGCTTTTGTCAAAGAATCTGATGAGACTTACAAATCCGTCAAATTAGAAGACGATTTTTATATTCAAGCAACCTCTGAGCAAGAAATAGAAGCGATTCGACGACAAGGAGGACGTTCTTATGTCTTTAACATCCCCGATAAATACTTAAACGCAGACTTAAATGCACTGCTAAAATCGCCCAATGAAGCCAGCGCCTTGAAACAAGTTTTACAACACATTCACCCCTGGTCTTCGCTGCATTATGGTCTAACGGCTGCTGAAATGATTGTTCGTTTATACACCAATACAATTCCTAACAAGTTTTCTTCTACGTTAGAAACTCAAATTTTAGCCCCGATGAAAGTTGGGAGCATGGGAACCAACAATTTAAATCAGTTGATTCAAGAACAAGCCAATCCTGCACAAGAAGGCAAGGCTTCTTTAGAAATCGGTGGTCGCATCTTTCGGGTAAGCGATCGAGTGATTCAACGTCGAAATAACTACGATTTGGAAGTATTTAATGGCGATATTGGAACGATTACCGTTCTCAATAGTTTGGATCTAAGCTTAAGCGTTGTTTATCAGAGTGGCACAGAAAGCCGAATTGTCGAATATACCAAGCAAGATATTATGGATTTAGAATTGGCTTATGCCATTACCATTCACAAATCTCAAGGGAGTGAATTTGATATTGTGATTATTCCTATTGTCTTACAACATTTTAATATGCTGTATCGCAACTTGATTTACACGGCTTTGACAAGAGCTAAAAAAATGGCCATATTCGTGGGCACTCGCAAAGCCTTGGGTATTGCGGTTCGTAATATTGATAACCGCCAACGAAAGACAATGCTAAAAGAATTGCTACTACCTTAAACCTAAAAAAGCTGTCCAACACATTAAATGTATTGGACAGCTTGCGAAATTGGTACCCTAAAATCAAATTACTGAAGGGCAGCAATTAAAATTTCCCATTTTTTAGACTGTTGGGCATCCAAAATAACTGCTTGGTTATTGGCATCCAATACTTTGTCAAAATTTCTTAAATCGCCCTCTTTAA
>CACVAQ010000438.1:0-5835 GCA_902727865.1 uncultured Aureispira sp.
CGAACGAGCAAGCTTGCGCTAGGCGCAAAGGTCTGGCACGGGCTACACGCCCGATTCTTTAGTGGAATTAGCTTCGCTGCTACTTCGTGGTTGAGGCAAAAAGATTATTCAAATGTTCATCTTATTTTTTTACTGTTCCTTAGGCGATGACTTACTTAAAAGAAGAAGGAAAGCATTAGAAAAGCAGTTTTAGGTGCTTTTCTAATGCTCGAATCAATTAATACGCTGTAGACGCATAGATGTTTTATAAGGTTGAGCAACAAAATAGCTACAAATTAAGTATTAAAAGGCTCTATTTTTTAACTAAAGGTTTAGAGAACGTAGCGACTTTTCCATCTGACGCTAAGGTCAAGGTGTAAAAGTAAACCCCACTGGCTAGATTTTTTGCATCAACCGCTACTTCATAAAAACCAGGCACTTGTTCTTCTTGATTCAAGGTTTGAACAATTTGCCCTAAATTATTATAAACTACTAAACTAACATCTTGAGTGCGATTCAGTTCATAACGAATGGTGGTTGTTTGCTCAAATGGATTTGGATAGCTATTCAACAATTCCAAGCCCATTGTTTCTTCTTTTGTAATTGCACTAGGAACCGCACAAATAGTCGTACAGTAGTTACAACGATTCGGTAAGGAACAATCCATTACAAATGGATTCACTTTGCCTCCTTGAAAGGGAGCAATATTGTGCGTACGAGACCATTCTAAACTATCGACAGGATCGGCTAAATGCCATTCGCACAATTTTGTTTTTTGTTGATTAAAGAAGTTTGGATCAGCAGCATTTGCTTCTGACTGATACATGGTATAATAATAAAATATGGCTCTAGCAGCATCGCCTTTGTGATCGTCTCTAGGCTCAAATCGAGTGTTGTTGTCTTGTTTGCTGTATAAGTGCAAGACATTGGCAGCAGGGGCACTGCTTAGAGTACTTGCTTGAAAGTACCATTTGTCAATGTTGTTGGGCAAAATTTCTCCCAAAGGAACAGAGCCACGACCACCATTGGCTGCGGCACGAGTGGGGTAAATGTGGTGTAAGTCACTTTTTCCAGCATCATTAACCGTTTTACTTTGCGGATAAGTATGTTCTGCATTGATACTAATAGAACTATTGTTATCTAACATAACCGCAATTGGGCTGGTCGCATTAGAAGGCAAATGACGTTTGAGACCTGTATAAACACAGGTGACCGTATCGTTCGAGTTGTCAATATATTTATACATATTGTTTCTTGCTGTACTGTAAGACGCAAGATTTGAAGGCTTGTAGTTTAAGCGCAAATTCGTCACTAAACTAGTCCCTGATTGACCTAACAGAACATCTTGGTGGCTATATTGTGCGGTTAATTCAGGTATTAAAAAAAAACTAGCCAAGACGAAAAAATATAATTTGTGCATCGGTTGTAATTACAAACTAAGTCAATAAAAGATATGAAATAGTTGATTAGAGAATCTGCTTAAACACAGTGTATTAAAAGGATTACTAAGCTACAGTTTGCTTAGAACTCAGGCAAGATATTGCTTTTTTTGGAGTTTTGGAAAGATATTGGGCACAAGCCGCTACATAATTAGGCAGAAGTTTATTCTTGATAACCAAAATTTCGCTCTATTTTTAACTATTCAAGCGAACTTATTGTTTTAATAGGCTGTTTGATAATGAATTAAAAAAATACGATTCACTTAGAAGATCCATTTATTATGGCAAAATTAACACTGAAAGAACTTGAGAATTTATCACGTTTATTATTAAGCCCTGATGATACGAGTATGGAGTTAGGGTTGGAATTGTTGAAGAACAATAAAACAGCTATTCCGATGCTTCGGCGTGAATTGATCTTGATTTGGCAATTGCACGAAGAGCCTAGCTTTCGGAATACTATAAAAAAAATGCTGGCTTCAAAATACAATACTAGGCAGTTGTCCGATTGGTCGAAAGGCTTTGCTATTTTTAAAGAATTGCCTTCTATTTACCGTTATACGATTAGAGTACAAGAGTTGATACAGGCACATGAGAATGTACGGACCGATTATCAAAAATTAATCGAACGAAACTCAACATATAGCTTACGTTATTACGAAATTGCCTACAAGCTACATCGAAGGCTGGAAAAGCATTTAGAGATGGCAGAAGTGTATTATAGAATTGTACTAAAAGCAAATCCAAAAGAGGAGAATGCCCTTTTTTATTTAGCCTTCTTGTTGGATAAGTCGGAAAAGGGCTATAAAGAGGCTTTGGGACTGTATTTAAAAGTCGAAAGCATCAATCCAAGCGCTTCGGCTGCGTTTAATAATATGGGTTTAATTTATGATAACATCAATGAATTCGACTTGGCCTATACTTATTTTAATAAAGCCTTAAAAATCCAGCCCGATACAACGGCTTATATGCGTAATTTGGCAAATTTGTGTACCTCAAGGATGGTGGGAGCAAGGTATCAACAACAAGCAAAAGAATTATTGCTTCAATTGATCGAACTCGAACCAAGATCTGGTGCGAACTGGAACAGTTGGGCGGATTACCTCTGGAATGTAGAACAAAAATACGATGCTGTAGAAGAAGCCTATCTCAAAGGTATAGCCGTTGCGCCCAATAGCGCTTCCTTGGTTGGGAATTTGGGCGAATTGTATATTGATATTCGAAAGGAATATGACAAAGGGCTGGAATTGTATAAAAGGTCCTTGGAGCTTAAACGTTCTCCTTATCGTTTGGTCACTATGGTGACTTTGTTGGTCCATCAGTACAAAAATTATAGCGATGCCAAAGCTTATTACAAAGAATTGGTTCAACTGTCTTTGCCGAATTCAATCCTTCGAAATCGCTATCTTCGAGACGAGCAATGGGCGGCTTTTTTAGTTGCGGAAAAAGTGTTGTTGCAGGAGTTGAGTTAAAAAAGGAGCGGCTCCAAATCCAAACAGCAAGGTGTTGGCGTAGTGGACAGTTTAGAAGTGGGGAACTTTGAAAAGTTAGAACTCAACTATAACATTTGAGGGAGGATTTTATAAGTATATAATACTTTGTTTATCTTGGGCAATTATTTTAACAAGACACTTCTAAATTACAAATTATCATGAATCATTTGAAGAGGATTTTTGGGAATTATCACTTATTGTTATTGGCTTTTATGGTCTTAAGCTTTTCCTCTTGCCAAGAGGAGGAGGTACCAACCAATGCTGTTATTGAAGCTTTTAGAGCCGATACAGGTATAGATGCCGTTTGGGTATCTGATACGGCATTGTTACACACGGTCGAAGGATGGCAAGGATCTGGTGATTATCCAGGGGTTGATGAATGGGCAACGGCTACGATTCCTGCTGGTTTGGATTTGTATGGCGGTCTTCCTGAACAATCTGAATATTATTCGATTGACCAAACCTTGATTGATGCAGATACCATGAAGGTTGCTTACTGGGAAAGCTTGCAAGTAAAAGAACATCCTACGTTTGGCTATCGTGAAAGTGTAGGAATTTTTGACCTAAATGCAACCATAACAGTAGCTATTGCTCGTACTCTTGCGAACCCACAATTTGGTACTGGTGGTGCGTGGCAAATTTATGTAGAAGACTATGCTAGTGACCTTACTGCTCTAGATACCATTAGCTTACAGTAATAAATTGAATTATAAAATGATTGATGTAAAGACAGGGCACTTTTTGATTGATAAGGATCGTTCCATCACTCCTCAAATGAGTTTAGAGACCCTTGATAAATGGCAACTCGGCATTTCCAAGAAGATGCGCCAGATGGACAATAGTTTGAATTGGGTGGAGGTCAAAAATCTAAAAATAGATGCGCTGTATCTTAATATATCCTTTCTTTTTAAGGACAAAAAAATAGATGGTTTTACGTTTACCTTCCAAAACCAAGCTTATGATCTGAACCCAAGCTGGGATTCATGGAGCAAGGAGCTTGAAGAAGCAAATTTAGTCCGTTTTAACCGCTGGTTAGAGGATCAATTTGGTGAGGCAAGGGTTTTCGAATGGGGGACGGTAGAAGCTTTTTATGATTCGAAGTCAGGAGGGAGTTCTATTAAGTTGACTTATGTTTAAACTGTTTTACGGTACTCAGGGATATTGTCGTACTTAAATAGTGGAGACGAGCACTTTATTCATCCTAATTCGATTAAAAGAGCCATAGATTTTAAAAAAAGCAACTCATTTCTTGAGTTGCTTTTTTGTTTGGATTGGAGCGCAAGCTGTACTTAAAAACGGATTGCTTTAGCTTTTTAGATTAGGCGTAGGAACGTTATTTTTAAAACTCTCTAAACTATTTTGGATTATCATGGGTATTAATCTTATTTTGGGTAATCAAGAGTTCGAATGAAATTTTGAGCAATCATTCAAAAATAAAACCAAGAAAGACGTGAGTAAGGAAACCGTAGATTTAAACCCAGATTTTAAAGCTTGTTTGCACGAAATGGAGCGAACAAATAACTGTCTGTTTATCACAGGAAAAGCAGGAACAGGAAAATCTACCTTACTAAAATACTGGCGAGCACGGACCCGTAAAAAAGTGGCGGTTTTAGCACCAACAGGAATTGCTGCGCTAAATGTAGGAGGGCAAACCATTCATTCCTTTTTTGGCTTTCCTCCAAGACCTTTAAAAAAAGAAGAAATCAAAGTTCGACGCAATCGAAGAATGTTCCAAGTACTCGATGTGATTGTTATTGATGAAATTTCAATGGTTCGAGCAGACATGATAGAACAAATTGACTTTTTTTTACGAGTCAATCGAAGTAATCCAGCGCCTTTTGGTGGGGTTCAGATGATCTTTTTTGGCGATTTATTTCAGTTGCCTCCTGTGGTCGCTTCAAGGGAAGAAAAAATGCTTTTTCATCAAAAATATGATAGCCCTTATTTCTTTTCAGGAGCTGTTTTTCAGGAGCTTGAAATCAATATGATTGAATTGCGACAAGTGTATCGCCAAGACAATTTGCGATTCATCCGACTCTTGGATTCCATTCGCTTGCGTCGGATTGACGAGGAGGAATTTAACGAATTGAACGAGCGTCATCAAGAAGAATTAGAAGATGAAGATTTCTATGTCATCTTATCGGCTAGAAATGCGGAAGTAAACAAAATTAACAAAGAAAAACTAGAAGGCTTAACCACAGAAAGCTATTCTTATGTAGCTAAAATGACAGGTTCTGTTGGTGTTTTGCCCGCAGAAACGCCTTTAAACTTAAAGGTAGGCGCACAGGTTATGTTCTTAAAGAATGACCAAAAAAGGCGTTATGTAAACGGTACGGTCGGAATGGTGCATGCCTTGGGACCAAATTCTATTAAAGTCGCCATTCTAAAGCCAAACGGCACGATGGGCTACATTGATGTAGAGCCTTTTGAATGGGATGTCGTTCGCCATCAGTTGAACGATAAAAGTGAAGTAGAAACCGAAAATGTAGGCACGTTTACGCAATATCCGCTTCGCTTGGCTTGGGCGATGACGATTCACAAAAGCCAAGGAAAAACCTTTGATCGAGTGATTATTGACATGGGAAAAGGCGCTTTTGAATACGGTCAAACCTATGTGGCCTTGAGTCGTTGTAGAACCTTAGAAGGGATTGTCCTCCGTCGCCCTTTGCGTCCTCAAGATATTTTTGTGGATGAGCGCGTGGTGGAGTTTTATGAGCAGCACTTTTAGTATTTTAAAAAACGCTTCTGATTCTATTTTAGATTAGATGATCGTCGATTTTGGAGAAAGAAAAAAGGTTCAAAGGATGAGAATCCTAAGAACCTTTTATATCTTTATCTTAGTTACGTTTCCTAAGAAAGAGGCTTGACTAAGCATTACGAACGTAAGATACAATAATTAATTTATAAAAGCAAGAAAGTGAAAT
>CACVAQ010000438.1:5935-15353 GCA_902727865.1 uncultured Aureispira sp.
TCAAGGTACTATTATAAATAGTTTTCCTAACAAGCCTGCCTTTGCGAATAGAGGTGTGATATGCCAAAAACTTCAAAATATTAGAGATTTTAGAAATAGAGTCTATCATAATGAACCAATTTGCTTTAATGGTCTTAACATTGATTTTCGAATTGCTGAAAGGATAAAAATAGATGTCTTTGATTTACTGGAATGGATAAGCCATGAAGCAAAAGAATATGTTGAAACCTACGATAATATTGATAGTAAAATTTTGATTGGGAAGAAAATCTAAAAACAAGACGGTTCCCAAGGGATTTGATACGATGATTTTTTGTCTGCAATTAACATAAAAAAAACTCTGCCACCTTTAAAAGGCAACAGAGTTATTCTTATTCTTCGAAAGAATCAATTTTTTACTCTTGGTCAAAATCATCATCATTATCATCAGTATCAAGATCCGTTTCGATAGGAGTACTAGTATTCGTACTAATCCCAAAAGCCCAATCCCAAGCCAATGATTTTAGCTCTTTTAATAGGCGAGAAGAAGGTCTTGGAACAAAGAAAATTGGAATTTTTAGCTCCCCAATAGTCAAGATTGCTCTAGAAGAAATAATAGTCCGACCTTTGTCGGTTACTTCCTCTTCTTCTATGTCTGTCAAGTATTTGTATTTCTGCAAGGTTGCGATCATCGGAGCAGAGAAAGACACGACCTGTTTCGGATTTAATAGCTTAATAAAATCCTCAAAAATTGGCAAGCCTAATTCAATGTCATGGGCAGACAATTGTTTGTCATCCAAAGAACGCAAGGGAGACAAATAACCTTCTGAAACCTTCTCATAAGGAAAATAAGTCTTGAAAAAGACTCTAGTACTACCTTCTGGCTTGAATGGGTGTTTTGAAATCAATTTTTGACCTCGGTAGCCTTTGTTCAAAGAAGCCTCTGGGTTAAAACGCAAGAGCAAGACCGATTCGGGTACTGGGGCAGAAGGCGTGATTTCAAATTGCCATTTTGCTTTCTTTTGTATTGCAATGTGCTTTACGTCACTTTTGTTAAAGATCTTTTTAACGGCAGGCAGCAAGGCTTCATAAGGCGCATTCTTCGCATTGTATTTAGAAGAAACATCTTTTTTTCCCTTTTTAGGTTCTTGCACGACTTTCACTTTCTTTTTTTCTGATCTAGGTTTCTTTATTGGTTCAGGAGCTGCCTCGATTTCGTCAGAAACCTCAGAAGTTGCCTCTTTAATTACCTCAGGCGCTTCTTCTTTAGCGACTTCCGTCGTTTCTTTTTTTGCAATGGGAGCCTCTTTAGCGTCCTTTTCTGCTTTTTTTGTAGCTAGATAAGCTGCTTCTTGCGCTCTGTTCATTTCTTCTTGCTCCGCAAACGTTAGTTCTTTTACTTCTGCACGAACAGGAGGGCGATTCTCTTCATCTTCTGGATCTAATAATTCTAGATCAATCTGTTTTTTGTATTTATTAGCACCCAATACACGCACCCAAACGCTGTCCCCCATTCTATAGGTGATAGAAGGTGATTTGATTTGGAATTTGTTCTCACCAACCGTAAAGTCATCAAACATTCGTTCGTAACGAATCATGCCTTCACAGAAGTTTGCTTTGATACTAACATAGATACCATGATCGGCAATCCCCGAAATACTTCCTTCAAAGTTTTCTCCAACATGTGCTTCTAAGAATTCTGCTTGTTTGTATTTAACAGATTCTCTTTCTGCTTCCATTGCATCCCGTTCTTTTCTAGAAATGTGTTTGCACAGTTCTTCCAGTTTTTTAACATCCATACGTTTGTTTGTATCACTCAAGTAATCAAACAAAATACGATGCCCCAAAACGTCTGCATAACGTCGGATAGGAGAGGTGAAATGCGAATAAGTTTCAAAACCTAAGCCATAATGACCAATATTATCAGACGAATAAACGGCCTTAGACATGGTACGAATCGCCAACTGTTGTAAGATATCCGCTTCTGGTTTCCCTTCCGCCTCTTTCAACATTTTACTATATGCTTTTTTAACTTGCTCAGGAGCTTCTACCTTCATTTTATAGCCCATTTGAGCGGCAAAATCAGCGAAACTTTGAACACGATCCATATCTGGCTCATCGTGAATACGATAAACCATTGGCCATTGAATCCCTGTTTTTTCGTGCAAACCATGTATCAAGGCTCCAACACGTTTGTTTGCCAACAACATAAAGTCCTCGACCAACATATGCGCATCTTTGCGTGATTTTAAATACACTTCCAATGGCACGCCTTTTTCGTCTAGCTTGAAGCGAACTTCAGGCGATTCAAAGTTAATCGCGCCTTTTTTGAAACGTTGTGCCCGCAATTTATGTGCTAAACCATTGATTAATTGTAGTTCTTGAGCATAGTCGCCTTCGCCCGTTTCCAAGCGTTCTTGCGCTTCTTCGTAGGTAAATCGACGATCAGAGTAAATGGCTGTTTTTCCAAACCATTCGTTGAGAACCGTACCTTGTTTGTCCATCTCAAAGACAGCCGAGAAGGTTAGTTTTTCCTCTTCTGGGCGCAAAGAACAGACCCCATTCGATAATTTCTCAGGCAACATCGGCAAGACTCGATCAACCAAATAAACAGAGGTCGTTCGTTTAGCCGCTTCTTTATCCAATTCAGAACCAGGGACAACATAATGTCCAACATCTGCAATGTGAATACCAATTTCATAATTGCCATTTTCTAACAATTCTAAAGACAAGGCATCATCAAAGTCTTTGGCACTAGCAGGGTCAATCGTGAACGTTGTAATCTCCCGCATATCTCTACGCTTGTTGATTTCACTTTGTTTGACTTCCGTGTCAATCGCTGCGTTTTCTTTCAAGACTTCTGGCGGGAAAGTCAAATTGAATCCTTTTTGAATCAAAATAGACTTCATTTCAATATCATTGCCGCCTTCTGTTCCAAAGTAAGTCGTTACTTTTCCTTCAGGATTATTCTTGTTGTCTGTTGCCCATTTGATAATGTTGACGACAACTTTTGCACCATCTTCAGCGCCTTTGGGTAAGTTTTTGAGCGCAACAAAAATATCGGTTTGCATACTCTGATTGTCGGGAATGACAAAGGCAAACTTATCCGACAAAGACAAGGTACCGATGAAGTTCTCCGATTTGCGTTCCGTAATTTGAACCACTTGACCTTCTAGTTTGTCCTTGCGTGCCAAATACCACGAAACCTCTACGGTATCGCCATTGAGGGCACCCATTAATTTATGTGCAGGAACAAAAATGTCGTTGTCCAAATCTTCGCTAATAATATAAGCCGCACCACTACGAGTCGCATCGACTCTACCCGTCGCAATTTTAGCATCCGAGCGAGTGTTTGTTTTAGCCATTTTAGCTGCTTTATTCCATTTGTATTTGCCACGACTGGCTTCTTCAATTTTTCCTTTTTTGACCAATTGATCTAAGGTATGTTGAACCGAATCTCTAGAATTTGTAATTCTTAGTTTACCAATAATGCCTTTGGCATCAAATCGTGAAGTGACTTGTTTACTGAACAAATCAATTATTTTTTTCTCTAAAAGATGTACAGGCAAATTTTTACCTTTTTTAGAGCCTTTCTTTTTTTTTGTCATTAATTTTTATGTCTGATTGGGCTATTAAGGAGTCAGGTGTTGTTGTAAAACCTTTGAATCATTCTAAACAGTATGGTGTTGGTTAGGCACGAATAGCGTTTTCCTTAATAGTTGTAGTGTTTTTTGTGTTAAAATGTTTACGTTCATACCTTGTGGATTATTTTTATAAAACAAACCCACGAAGCATTTTAAATAGGAACAATTTCTCCGTCGCCAGTTAATTGTAGCGTAATATGGATGTGATTGTCATCAGAAGATACTGGAGCGGTATTTCCTTCAGCGTCTAAGCGCCCTTCTGCACAACTAAACAGCCAAGTAGAGCTGATGGTGCAAACCATTTGATACAACCCATCTTGATTGTATTTAGTTCCCGCAATCTTTTGTTTATCAATTAAAATACCACTTGGAGAGAAAGTAGTCAAATGATAGGTCGAGCCTTCAATGCCCGCTTCCCAAAAAACAATTGCAAAAAAGCCGTGGGTCTCTGGAATGGCAAAACAAGGCATATACTCTGTATATTCATCAATAACGGCATCTTTGTCCAAAACGAAATTGAACATCCAAGCCGCTGACAAAGGATCACACTTTTGGCTAATCAAGCGTTGTGTATCCGAAGTAATTGTATAGGGCAACTCTACGATTGGAAAAAACTGGATGAAGTTTTCAAAGGTAATATGATTGGCTTTTTTCTTTGGTATAATTCGAGCCTTATTCGTTTTGAAATCTTCCAGATTTTGAATTACATCGTGCTGATGCTCTTCGTGGTTAGAGCTTGGTTCACCGTCATGATCGTGGTGATTTCCGTCGTCTTTATGATAAACTTTAATTGGTTTCATTGTATGCTTATGCTTTTATAGTTCTGACGTAGTTATAAGTTTGGTACGAACTTAGAATTTTATATTATTAATATAATCTACTTGATATTTGATATGAATCGCTAGTAGTTAGTTACTTAGGATTTATTATCTCTGCCTTATTCCTGTATTTCAAGAGTACTATTTTCTTTATGTCACACAAAACGTATTGCTACGTTTTGGATCTTTTATTTCTTAAGCACAAATTTCCACTTTTTTTTATAGAAAAACTACTGTTCTCGTATATTTTCGGTCTTTATTTCTTTTTTCTCCAAATAGATAAATACTTTTTGTTTGCGCCAAGTGGCGTGAATGGTGGTTCCATCCTTCAAAATTTTATGCCATTGATTTTGCTTCTTGTTTTTTTGTTCTCCAAAATAGGCTTTAATAGTCTGTTCAGCCGCTTCTTTGCTTTGGTGCAAAATATTAATTTCTGCCAAAGCTTTGTTTCCTGTTTTATCAAAGAGATAATAGACCGAAGTGTATTTTTCCGTTTTTAGATCTTCTGTATAAATTTCTCTGGGCGTTTCTTGAACAGAATGAACAATATAGGCTTTATTTCTAAGTTTTAGAACGCTGCTTTGAGCCATTCCAAGTTCAATATTTTGGATCACATCGGGCAAATATTGCTCCTTAGTTTCTGACTTGGATTTGCTTCCGATACAAGCAGAAAATACAGTTATTATTAAAATAAAAAAGCCGCTAAATAATGTAATTAGAGGTGTCGAAGGCTGATTTTTCATAAGGTGTATTTATAGAGTCGTTACTAGTCCGTATTATTTAAGTCCTAAGTTAATGATTTTACCTTGTTCGAGTAGAAATAAAGAATGAAAGACTGCTAATTTTTTTCGTTCTTTATTTTGATCGTCTCCAATGCCCGACAAGTTTTAGGAATAGGCTCCAAAGTAAAGGTAAAAAAGCCTACCTCGTAGCTTGTAGAAACAGTCTTATGTTAAAGTCTAGGTATCTCTACGAGTTAAGAAGTAGGCTTGTATCCTTGAATGTTAGGAATGAAAAATAAATAAAATGACAGAGTTGACGACGTTTATTTAATTTTCATTCCTTAGAAGCAAGGCAAGATAAGTTTTTAGGATCTTAAAAAGACGCTTGTCTAAGAAGCGAACCTACAAAAATTACCAACCCATATTATCCAAAATAGCATCTGTGTCGCCATCTTGAGCAGCGTTGATTAAATCATTCGTTGTTTTTAGCATAAGCGTAGCAGGTTCAATAAGCGCAAACAAATTATTATCCAACTTAACAACATTCCCTAATTTGTATTCTGTGTTGCTGTTTTTAGCGTAAATGTTAATATTTTTGGTGTTCAAATTGGTTGCATCAATATAAACATCTCCGTTAGAATCTGTTGTGCCTCTACCTGTCCAGCCAGATGCGGTACTAACTTCTACCCGCATATTCACCAAAGGAGAAGTTCCTTCCATAAATCGCAGGTGCATGCTGTTTGGCATTTTACTATTTGTACGATTATTACTAGTCGTTTGATTGTTGTTACTACTATTATTATTATTACTATTATTATTACGATTGTTGTTGGAGGAAGCAGAGTTACTGCTACTACTGCTACTTTCTATTGTTGTCTCTGTTTTGGCATCTAGTTCTGCAATTCTTCTTCTGTGGTCCGCCAATTGATCGTTACTTTTTTGATCTTGTTCTTGTTTGAATTTTTCTAAATTAGCAGCAGACTGATCGGCTAACTCTTGCGCCGTTGGTCCATTATGCCCAACGGTACCTAAGAGCATTTTGGTCACGTATTTACCTTTTTTATTTTTCTTAATCGCATAAGTAACGGCATAAATGTCTTCATTCAATACAATACTTTTATTGAAGGTTTGTCCATTCTCCATTCTTATTTCTACCTTTCCCATAATTGGAAATCCAAAAGAAACGTTACTAGCATAATTAGGATTAAGGTATTGTCCAAATGCTTTTATCTGAAAACATTCCCCGTCTTCTGAATAAATAGTCACTTTAGCAGGATGTCCATTCATTGGTCCAGCATATTTGGAACAATTATTCTGTGCAGCAGGTCTTGGAGTTGTATGCTGTACATTGTTGTTTACCGTTTCAGTTGTTGTAACGGTTTTTGTTGTTCTTGTTGTAACAGCAGGCGTTACAGGAGTAGCAGGCGTTACGGGCGCAGAAACAGGACTTGTAATCGTGTGGTAAATTGGGACAATTGTTTTAGGCTGCTGGCTTAACTCATAATGCGTAATAACATCCGTCCAATCTAGGATCAGTTCCGTGCTGTTACTTTCAAAGTCGCCATTGATGCTAAACTTTTTGTCGTTCTGAAGAATTAAAAATTTCTTGTTGCTGACATTTGCAGCGAGCGATTGATTGCTTTCGTCATTTGCTTTTAGCTCGGTTGGGTCAATGGTGATAAACGCATTTTTACGGTCACTATATACTGCATTCATAGCAAAGGAAAAGCGCCCTTTTTTATTGGTTACTTTTTTAATTTCCAATTCTATTATCTTAGATTTTATTCCCATTCCAGCTTCTAATGTTTTGGCAGGAACGCTTATAGGATTTCCACTAGAAGCATATAAAAGTCCTTCTAAAGAGACTTTGAATTGCTCGACCATATAGTTCATATTACCGTCAATTCGGATGGTGTGGTTGATTTTTTCGTTTGGTGGAATAATTTTTATTTTTCCTTTTTTAGGATAATAAGTGCCAACATTTTCATAAATAAACCCGACTTTACTGAGATCAAAAGCCTGATAATTGTCTGTATTGTTCTGAATGCTTAATCTGAATTTACAATAATCTTCTTTGGAGATAATATGGTCAATGTCAATGGTATAATCTTGATGTTGAACACTAGGGGGATTGAGGTACTCTATCTCTTTTTGCGCTGTAGAAGTACTCGTGTAAAAACAACTAAAAATAAGAAGTAAAAGGAGCGTGTTTTTCATTGATTTTTTTTGACGAAGGATGTCTTTTGTCCTTCAATGTTATAGAAATATAAAATACAGTGTGTAAAAAGTTATTAAATAGTGGGCAAGTATGGTATCAGACACTTTCTAAGTGTCTGATACCATACTTCAAGCCCCCTAAGGATTCTTTAGGTATAATTATTTAATTTTTGATCTATTGAAACTTTTTACACACTGTATTAAACTAGCAAAAACTATTCTTTTTCGGGGTTTAGCCGAAAAGAATAGTTTTTGTATTGTACTTTTTATAGTCTATTTTTCCTTTTTTATGAAAAAATAATTGCTTTTATTATTTGATAATCAGAGGTTTGTGTTGTGGGTTGTTGAACGAAAATTTTTTAGTGTATCCGCCTCAAAAAATCATTAAGGCTGTTTGTATTGAATGATGACAGGCATGATTTGTTGATCGGTTGCAACCCCTTGCACTTGAATCCCATTTTTGTTGTAGGTTAAGTTTTTAGAAGGAATTAAATCCGTTCCAATAACCATGTAAATCCGTTGAACAGCATCCATCGCTTCTTCTATTGCATTCATTTTTTCAATGAGTTGTTCTATTCTCAATTGTTTTTTGGAGAACAAAATAACAATATGATTTTTACCATTTTTTCCTTTGGTCTCATCGACTTTGAGGTATTCTAAATTAGCAGGAACAATAAATTCAGTGGCTGTCGTTCCTTTAAAAAAGACTTTGTCTCCTTTCTTAGGGTACTGTAAATAAATACCTCGATCAGCATCTCCTTCTAAGACATACACGTATCCTTTTTGTTTGTTAATAAGGGCAATATTATAGGTCGTTCCAGCGGGATAGGTTTCTTTGTCATTAAGGTAGAGATTTCCCTTTCGAGTGACAGGCATTTCTTTCCCCTGCATATAAATCGAAACTTGACCATTTAAGCCTTTTTCCTCTGCTAGTACTTTGAGTTGACGTTTAGAGTATTCACTTTTAGGAAAGTTCAAGTAGGTTCTCAAATTAATAGCTGCGTAGAGCATTTTTTGGTATTGCTGTTCGGTAAAGTGATCACAACAGTACAAACGAGGGTTATCAGACATCAAGTTTTTGGTATCTGGCTTGTAGAAGCGTTTTCGGCCCGACTGATCTTGTCTTTTACCAATATAACCACAGCGCTCATCTACACTACTAAGTTCTAAACCTGGATCAGCAGGGGTGTCACAAATTAAGTCGCCTTCTGTTTCGCAATTTTCTCCATTTACCCATTCATTCGTTTCTGAGGTTTGTAATCCAGACGTTGAAAACAAGGTAAAATAATGCCCCATTTGCCGCGCCAAAGAAACGCCATCCGCCAAACAGTCTTGGGATAAAAAGACACGATCTGTATTTTTATCTAAATTTTCTGGATAGTAAGTATAGCCACAAAAGCTTAGAGGACCATCAGAAATACTTCCAACAATATATAAGTTAATAACATTTTTTAAGTCGCTATTTGCACAAAGCGCACTTTCATCTTCTTTATTAAATTCGTAATATTTATCACTTGAAATATAGTTGTAATCTCCTAAAGGAACGAACTGTACATAAATTTGTATGAAATACTTGTTGAGCTTGGCAAAGGCAATTTTTACATCATCAATACTGGCAGATTCAGCCTTGCTGTTTTTTATAATATGTACTTTTACAGGTACTTCCATCATACTTGTAGAGCTCGGTACTTCAAATTCTTTGAGCGCTTCTTGATGGCTTTTTAAAAAGACGAGTTGATCGTCACTAATGACCGTTCCCGACATTTGCTTCCCCTTTAATATTTTTTGATCTTGAGCAAAAAGGACTGTATTGATACATAAGAACAAAAACAGGCCTAGACACTTCGTTGTAGACTTATAGCCAAAAAGAATTGGTGATTTCATAGTTAGATTATAGTATAATGTGTAATAATAATACTTCGTGGGATTAGTTCACTACGTTTGTTAGCTCGCTTTGCTCGTGAGCTCACTCCGTTCGGTTCATGAGCGCTACGCTTATGTTAGCTTCGCTGCTTCTCCGAGGTTTTAGTTTTTTTAC
>CACVAQ010000439.1 GCA_902727865.1 uncultured Aureispira sp.
ATCAAACAATCCGCTTAATTACCATTCTCCCCTTCTAATATTTTAATCATTTGCTCTTCCTTAGGCGTCCGTTTTTTCTTTTGCCATTGATTGAAGAATTTACCCCAAGCAATTGGGTCAAAAATAGACTGAGGTGCTTGTTGCCCTTGATAAGAATAGTCGCTCGCTTGTTGACGCAAGTATTGAATCGAACTTTCTTTTCCATCCATGTCCGTTGCATTCGCTACCGCCAACAATTGTTTCTTATCTAAGTTATCCTTTGCTATCGCTTCCAACTGCCCCGCACGATTCGGTTGCATTGCCAAAAACTCTGCGGCTAGATTATTACGATCTGGCCAAGGAAAAACAGTAATTTCTTCCATGTTAATTTCCGCAGGTTCCATTTCTACCGTCAAAGTATGATACATTCCATTAATATCCTCTGGAATGACAATATCTCTTGGGGCAAAACCAACGGCTGAAAACGAGAGCGTTTGACCTTTTTTGACAACAATAGAATACATTCCTTCATAGTTCGCATACGTTCCACGAGTCGAACCTTTGACCGCAACCGTTACAAAAGGCACATAAGCATATTGGGCACTTTGCCCCTTCGTTAGAATCAAACCATAGACTTCTACAATATCAGATTCTTCTTGAGCCATTGTGGTCAACGCTAAAAAGCTCAAAAAAAGTGCGAGGAAATATTTTGTTGTCATCATTTTCATTTTGTTGTTATTGTTATCTATTAATACTTCCTGAGATTACTCGTTTCAAGAGTTTAATTTATGTTGTTAAGATTAAACTAATATGGTCTATCTACAAAGTATCATTATATCTATTCTATATAGGTAGTAATAGATATGCTTATTTTTAATAATGAAGTCCGTATACATAATTTATGAACACGTACTTAGGAGGAATTATAAGTACTGCTTACTTTACTTCCTTAAACGTTAATTTAGTATATGAAGTTGGGTTTTTAACGCTTTAATAACAAATAAATTTACGAAGGAAAGAATAGACCATAAATATCCAATCCATTTGCAAAGAGCAATAAGCCTAATAATAAGATAATTCCAGCCATTTGAGCATAGTCTAAAACCTTTTGATTCATCGGGCGACCAGCGATAATTTCAAACAATAAAAAGAGCACATATCCGCCATCCAAGGCAGGGATCGGCAACAAATTCATAAAGCCTAAAATCAAGGATAAAATAGCAGTCATACGCCAAAAATACTCCCAGTCCCAATAAGGTGGAAACATTTTTCCTATCGAAATCACGCCGCCCAAACTATCCTTGGCTTTGATTCGGTTGGCAAACATCTGACTAAATGCCTTGACTTGATTGCCCAAAAAATCATAACTCTTCCCCATTGCAACAGGGAACGATTCCAATAAACCGTAGTTAATTGTATCTAAGTCAAAGTATCGATCGGGTCCATAAGGTCCCATTCCAACTTTCCCTTCTAGGCTCGTGTGAACAAGCGTGCTTTGTCGTGTGCCATTTCGATAATAATCTATTTTAACATCGCTATCTTTTTCTTTTGATACAACGCTCAAAAAGTCATTAAAAAAAGGTGTTGGAATATCGTTACAAGCGACGATAGAATCTTCTTTTTGTAAACCTGCGGCTTCTGCTGGCGATTTTTTTACGACAACATTGGCAACAAAAGGGATTCTTGGTTCAAACAAACGGATTTTTTTCTTACCATATTTGGTTAATTTAACAACCGTACTATCAGGTACTGTTAGCGTCATTTTTTCGCCCCCTCGTTCTATGGTCAATTCAAAAACCTCGTCTAAGAGCATTTTTGCGGTAATCACTCCTGAGTTAAATTTATCAAAAGGATCGTTCCCTATTGCCAAAATTTTATCCCCATCTTGAAGCCCCATTTCTGTTGCCAAGCCAGAAACGGCAATTCCATGAACGGCATTTTTTGCAGGTAAATATTTATCTCCATAAATCCAAGAGACCATTGCAAACAAGAAAATTCCTAGTAGAAAATTAACTGTTACACCACCAATCATTACAATCAAGCGTTGCCAAGCTGGTTTTGATCGATACTCCCAAGGTTGAGGCGCTTGCGCCATTGCCTCTCTGTCCATGCTTTCGTCCATCATCCCCGAAATTCTCACATAGCCCCCCAAAGGCAGCCACCCAATTCCATATTCGGTCTCCCCTATTTTTTTTCTGTACAAAGAAAATCCAGGGTTAAAAAATAGATAAAATTTCTCTACCCGCATACCGAATTTCTTGGCCGTCCAATAATGGCCAAATTCATGTAATGTTACTAAAATTGACAAGCTCAATAAGAGCTGCATTCCCATTATAAAGTATCCCATTGTTTCTTATCTTCGTTTTTTGGAGTCTTTTTTTATAAAAAAAAAGTTCTATTTTTAAGATGCTCCTTGTATTAAGTCTGCAAAAATACAAAAAGAAATTGGCTCTTTGGCAGATTTTTTTTAACAAAGTCAGCCTTAGGTATTAAATCCTTCCTATTTTATGCTTATTAATACGCTAGCACAACAAAACCTTACAATCAAAAGTTTTTAAATCAAAAAAATTAACACATCATGTTTTACGAATTTAATGGGTACAAACCTGTTGTACATGAAACCGCTTTTGTACATCCACAAGCAAATGTTACTGGAAATGTTATCATTGGAGCTAAAGTCTATATTGGCCCTGGCGCGGTTTTGAGAGGAGACTGGGGGCAAATTGTAATAGAAGATGGCTGTAATGTACAAGAAAATTGTGTCGTGCATATTTTTCCTGGTAAGACCGTTTATTTGAGAGAAGGTGCCCACATTGGGCATGGAGCTATTATTCACGGTGCTACTGTTGGTAAAAATTCCTTGGTTGGTATGAATGCCGTTCTAATGGATGATGTAGAAGTAGGTGATAATTGCCTTATTGGAGCCTTGTGCTTTGTACCTGCCAACACCAAAATTCCGAACCAAAAATTAGTCGTCGGCAATCCTGCTAAAATCATCAAAGACTTATCCGACGAAATGGTGGATTGGAAAACAGAAGGAACGGCACTCTATCAACAGTTGCCCGCAGAATGTCATCAAAGTCTTAGAGTCTGCGAGCCACTCCGTTCGGTTCCTAAAGACTTAAAAGTACAAGACTACTCTAAGTATAAAACTTGGCATGAATTAAAAAAATAGGTTCTTTGACAACGCTTCTCACATAGTAACCACGTAGTAGCAGCCTAGCTAATCCTGTGGAATTGAAACCATCTGCTAACTTTTAACAGCTATGAATTGGGATATACCTTTTAAGTAGAACGTCGTATTCGGTTCTTATCAAAAGAAAATACACGACTTTCTACTTAAAAGGTACGAGTTCGCTTTGTTCGGGTACTCCACGACCACGAACAATAGGTGAAAGGGGCATGACCAAAGGGAATAAGTAGTAACGCAACTACTTATAGAAACCGTATTAAATTCCCATATTGCTCTACTTATTTTTAGCGCCTTTTTCGTCCACAAACGCTAGAATCGCTTCAATTGCGACACTGTCCAGCTGAGGAAAAGCCGTCATTTCACTAGGCCATAGTGCCGCTATTTTTACAGCACGTTCGTGATTGTTGTTAATCAACTCTTGAGGATTTTGTATAAAATGGATTAAGTCTTCTTTGTTCGACCAACGTTCCGTGACCTTATACAAAGCGGGACCAGTCATGTCGTCTACCATATTCATATTATGACAAGAAGCACAGTGTTGTAAAAAGAGTTTTTTTCCTTCCTTAGATTCAATGCTGCTCGTTACCTTCGCTGTTGGCTGTGGTGTATCGGCTACTGTGGTCTCGGAAGTACAACTTATTAGGCATAAAAAAGCGGGCAACAAAACCCATCGTATTGTTTGATTCATGTTCATATCTATTTTAGTGTTAATTATTTTTGTCCATCTACTTACTTACAGAAGCAAAGATATTGCGTATTTTTGTAGTATCCAAATTCGAAAACATTGTTGTGGTAGATTACTCAGAACGCTCATTGTACGTCTTCGTCTCTGCCCGTTCGGCTTCCGTCATTTCATTCATATAAACCCCTAATAAATATTGATCGTACTCCTTATAGACTTCTGGAGCCAGTGGCGGTACTTTTCCAAAAACAGTCCAATAAGCCTTACGAGTCATTCCAAAACTATGAATGTAATTATAACTGTATTGATAGGTTTGTAAGCCATTGAGACCAATACCGAGTATGACTACTAAACCAACTAAAAACTGCTTCCATTTAGTTTGAAATGCCCAATGCAAAAAAGCAGCGATTCCAAACGATAAAGGAACCATAGATTCTATTAGAGGGCGCATTCCAAAGCTGCCTCCATACCACCAACACCACCAACAAGAAATGACATACCAGTTCAATAAAGTATAGAGAAAAATTCCCGAAAATAATTTCCTATCGTGTTGATACAAAGCAAACAAACCTAAGATTCCAACACTCATCAGAGGCGTATAAACCAACCATCCTTTTTTGTAGCCCAAAAGGATTTCAAAAATCATTGGGTCCGACCAAAAAAAAGTACCTTGTTTTGCTCCATAAGCGTTCACCAACCAATACCCTGTCACAGAAAACCAGTAGTACATTTGAGGCAAAAAAGTACTTATTGCTAAGACTAGCGCTAGTCCTAATGCTTTCCAATGTTCTTGAAATAAAGACAAGCGTATTTTTAGTGCTTTTAAGGAACCCACTTCCCAAAGGAGCAAAACGATGATAAAAATGCTATTGGTCAATCGAACATTTGCCAACAAACCAAAGGCAATTGCCAATAAAAAGAGGGGCCTCTTTTGGGGCTTTTCTAACCACTCAACCGTCCAATATAAACAAAGACTAAATAAAAAAAAGGAATAATTATGCGACATCACAGGCTCATACAAAGCGTAATACAATAGATTGGTTCCCAAGGCCAATAGTAATAAAGTTCCTGCAACTATTTTATCTTGATAATAACGGAGCAAAGTAGTTCTCAATAAGAAAAAAGCCAAGAACAAATAAAAGAATTGCGCTCCAAAAATCCAGCTTCGGTAGGGGCTTGAAAAACCATCCATACTACTGCCCGAAAAATAAGCTTGCAGATTGGCTAAAGCAAAAAATGGACTCAATAGAATGGCAACCCCAATTCCATAACGATTTACTTGAACGTCTGCTCCTTTTTTGTTTGTTAAGGTGCTGACAAAAGTGCTTTTATCCATCTTTAGCGTATCTAAATACGAAAATTTGATGTCTTGATAGATAAAAAAGGCAGGCAAATAATTATAATACCCTGCTTGATCGTGCAAAAATGGATTCGCATTTCGTGCTTGATCTATTGTTTTATGAATCGCAAAATAGCTACACAAACAAACCAAAATAAGGGCGAAAGAATATGGATAACGAGTCGGCAAAATAATTGTATTTTTAACATTACTTAGTTCTTGGGCTAACTTCTAAATCCCCCAATTGGATTTTAGGCACTCCGTTTAATCTTTTCTGTGCTGCTTTATATTTTATACGTTCAATTTTTCTGAGATTTCGAGCTTTTTGTCGAGCTAATTTGATCGTTCTATTTGCCTGTACAAGGCCCAATTGTTTGTCTAGTTGCGCTATTTTCAGTTCTTTTTTTGCATTTTCATAACTCATTATTGGGGCTTTAAGATTCCTGCTTGTCTCAAGAAGCGTATCCTGTTTTACATCCTCCGCTTTCTCCATTTCAGCTTCAAATTTAGAACGGCGAGGAAAGAGTTCAAACAAATCATTATCCAACACTTCAGAGGTATAGGTATATTGTTCGGTGCAAATTTGTCCCTCTCTTTTTTGATATAATTTCATCGCATAACGCTTTCCGATTTGCAGTCCTTTTTGTTGAATATAGGCTGGCCCTACATAGACTTTTGCCCCCCGATGATACAACATAAACTCCAAGGTTCCGTCTTTCAATTTATCCAAGAGATCATAGCCTTCATGCGGGTCAAATGTAAACAATACTTGATGTTCTTTATAATTATAAAGGCTCTCTTTTGCCGACAAGCAAGGCTCTATGCTTGTTATTTCCGCCCATCCTGGAATCACTTCGTAATAACAACCTCTCAAAATGGCGGTTCCTGGGGCAACCTTAGGTATATCGGGATTGCCTAGTCTTTTGATCTTTTCTGCCAAAGCATCGGCTGCTTTTTCTTGATTCATTGCTGCTTCTAATCGAGCTTGATATTTGATTTCTTCCTGCTTTGCCAACGCGCCTAAAGCCGCTTCGTACTCCTCTAAAAGTAAGCTATGCTCTTTTAGAAAGGCAAAAGAAGCTTGTGTAAAAAAAGGTTTTTCAGCCGCTTGATTTTTAACAATTGGTTTTAGCTCGGCATCAATCAAGGCCCGTTGTTCAGCAGGCGTCAATTTTGCATAATTTTTCTCCACAATCGTCGTATCGGCAGCATTAAACGTCAACGTCAAGCTTAAGGACTCTATGACCCGTTCGTAGACTTTAAACAACTGATTTTCGAGTATATTGGATTGATAAAAATAGCGTTCAACATTTAAGCCGCCACTACGTGTTTGAAACAATTGCATCGCATACCTCGTCCCTACTCTTAAATTCATTTCCCGAATATACGCTGGTCCTACTCGAACCGAAGAGCGGTGGTATTTCAACACTAAATTCAAGGGTCTTTCTTTCAAAATGGCTAACAATTCATGCCCTTCCATTGGTATGAACCGAAACAAGACTTGATACTCGTCGTATCCCAAAGGGCTTTCTTTGGCCGCTTTCACCAATTGAATACTGGTTATTTCAGCCAAACCAGGAAGTACTTCGTAGGCCACTCCATTAATTTGTTCTACTTTAGGCAATGGTTTGATTGCTACGGTTTGTGCCAGACCAAGCGTAAAAAAGAAGACCATAATAAAACAAACCAAGGCTAATTTGTTACTCATAAAAACAGGTTATTTCTGTTCAAAATCTATCGAATAAAAAAAGTGGCTTTCTCAAAAAATTGAGAGAGCCACTTCCACCATATACTTCAAAAATAAGTCAATAAACAATCGTCTTATTTTAATTTTATTTTAGCTCCATCATTTGGTAAATCTGGAGAATAAAGCATCATTTCATTACAAATACCAGATTCTAGTGCTTGAGAAAAACCTTGATACTTAGAGGCTTTAAATACTTTGTATTTTCTAATATAACCCGCACCAGGATTTGCATTGACGCCCATAGGATCCAAAGTAAAGACAAACGTTGACTCCCAATCCTTTTTCTCTTTTTTAGATAAATCAGCGTAATTATCTGGACGGAACGTTACCGTCACTTCGTACTCTGTATATTTCAAATGACTCAAATTAGCCTCTTTTACCTTACTTACTTTTAAGACCTCAATTGTTCCAGAAATACGCTCTCCAAAGACACAGTCTTTTCGTTTTGTTTCATCAACAATACGTTGAGACATTTCACGCTCAATTTCTTTGATTTTTTCAATTGCAGCAGCCTTTTTATTGAGCTCTTCTTGTTTTTGTTTAGCTTCTTGAGCAGCAACCTGACGAGCAGCTTCTGCTTTTTCTTCAATTTCTTTTCTAATTTCAGCCTCTACCTCTCTTTTTAATTTTTCTCTCAACTCATATTTTTGACGCGCTCTGTCCACCTCTTCTTGCTCTTGGCGTTTCTCTTCCAGTTTCATTTCTTTTTCAGCTTCCTTCGCCTTACGTTTTGCCTCTCGAATGGCATCACTAGCACTATTGTTAGCCTTAGCAGTAGCATTATAAGAAGTCGTTGTTCCACTACCTAACGTACCGTTTTCGGCAGCCGTTAACTCAGAGGCATAGCGCTCTCTTTGTTCTGCTTCGATCTCCGCTCTCATCTCTGCCTCATCAATTCCAGACACGCCAGCATAAGCAGTTGGTGTGCCACCATCCTCGTATTTTTTTCTTAAATTTTGCTCGACCAACGTACGCATCTCTTCTTCCGTCAAATTTGAAATTTCTTCTGGTGTTAATCCACCATAATCAAATGCCGTTTCTGTATCAGTCAATTCTGGTTCTGACTCAATAGTAGGGTCAACTGTTTCTTCAACAACAACATCTTCCTCATTCGCCTTGCTGCGTGCATGAGATCTTTCCTTAGCGGCTAATTGTTGAACATAAGCTTCTTTTGTATAATCAATAATATGCTCATAAGCTTCAAATAAATCATTGTCTAAAGCCTTTGATTCATAGGTATACAATTCCAAACAAGCATCTCTATTTTTAGTCTGTAATAGATTCATTGCATATTTGGTTCCTACTTTCAAGTTTTTTGCCTTGATATATTCTGGTCCAACAGGCACACGAATAGCACGAGAACGCAAGACAAATTCAATATCGGTGTCTCTCAACATGTCCAATACCTCACCGCCTTCCATAGCCGTAAATCGAAACAAAACCTCATGCTCATCATACTTCAATGCGCTCTCAGAAGCCTTTCTAACTTTTTCAATAGAGGTTACTTCTGCCAAACCTGGTAAAACTTCATACTCACAGTCTCTTACTATCTTCGTCCGTACGTTTCCAGAAGTTCCTTCACTTGGTCCTTTTTGGGCAATCATTTCTGCTGGCATAGAACATAATGTGCCAAATACAATTGCCAAAATTCCAGAATATAGTCTTCTCATAATTATATAATTTGATATTTTTTTCAAATGTTATGCTTTTGAGTGGATCGTTTCTTATTTTGTCGCCACACTTACAAACACATAGATGCAATTTTTGTGCAAATTGGTGTAAAACAGTACATTTAAATTACAAAGTCGTTATAAATAATAGCATTATCATCTACCAAGCCTATTTAAAAGCAATTTTGACAACAAACCGCTATTTTTTAGGGGAAAGAAATTTTAGATTGCTAAGCTATTGATTTTTATAATAACGTATTTTTATTTATTTGGGTGCTAAAATAAGGATTTTTTTTAAGGTTTTTATTAGAACCCTTCTTAAAAAAGCAGGTTCTTTTTGAAATGCAGTTTTTAATTGAATACTTCTAGTTACAGCCCTTCGTTGCGCCACCTTTTTTGCGTCTTATAGGTATTTGCATCAGCGGTATTCGGAGAGTCTACGAAGTAGATTCGTTACAATAATAATAACAATGTCAAAAAATCAAAAAATCGCAGTTAGCGAATATTTTTATAGTTTGCAAGGGGAAGGACGTACCACTGGAATTCCTGCTATTTTCCTTCGTTTAACGGGTTGTAACTTGATCTGTGGCGGAAAAGGAGTAGAAAAAGATGCTGTCCTGCGAGATGGAGCCACTTGGGTTTGTGATACCATTGACGTCTGGATGAAAGGGACAACGCTTTCTTTTGCCGACTTGGTAGAACGACTCGACGAGCGCACCAATTTTGTGCAACGTTTAAAAACGGGGGTGCATTTAGTCATCACAGGTGGCGAACCCTTGTTACAACAAGAGCGCATCCTTGCCTTTTTGGAATATTTAGAAGCGACCTATCAATTGCGTCCGATCATCGAAGTGGAAACCAATGCAACCATCCGCCCACTTCTTGCGTTAGATGCTAGGGTGCAGTATTGGAATACGTCTCCTAAATTAAGTAATTCGGGGATGTTCAAACCTCAACGAATTGACGCATCCATCTTAGAGTGGTTTTCTAAAAACCCCAATACGATGTTCAAATTTGTTGTTACAACTAAAGAAGATTTTGAAGAAATACAAACAGAACTCATCGATACTGGCTGGGTAGATCCTAGCAAAATTGTCTTGATGCCTGGCGCAGATAGTATTGAGCAGCTCTTGGAACGCAATCAAATGGTGGCTGAAATTTGTATTGAGCATCAACTAAGAATGTGTACTCGATTGCACGTAGAAATATGGAATCGGCTGACAGGGGTTTAAATCCAAGCAACTGACAAATTGTACTTAAACTGACTCAAAAAAAGGAATGGCACATTCCTTGAATCTTAAAAAACGGTTGTTCTCATAAAAAATAGAAACAACCCTATTTTATATACCTGTAGGCTTATAAATACGTTGTACGATCATAATTGGCAAATATTTATCAAAATATAATTTATGCCAAATTGGCAAGCGTTCTGACAAAAAAAAGCCCGTAAACTCAAAAGAACTATTAACTTACCTAATAATATACAATCGCAAATGCTAAGTGGAAGTAATGATGACGTAGATTTTTTACCCCTTTTTTCTGTTAATGAACAAGGGTTTGATGAAAATGAACAGGAAAGTTATCCTGATATTTTACCCATTTTAGCACTCAAAAACACCGTTCTTTTTCCTGGTGTTATTATTCCAATTACCGTTGGACGTCCAAAATCTATTGAAGCAGTCAACCAGGCGTACAATTCTGATAAAAATATCGCTGTTTTAACACAACGAGACATCAAAGTTGCCGATCCAATGCAAGACGATTTGTTCAAAGTAGGCGTTGTTGCCAAAATTTTGAAGGTCTTAAAAATGCCTGATGGCACGACAACGGCAATCCTACAAGGACGCCAAAAATTGGAACTCAAGCAATTGCTACAATCTGAGCCCTTCTTAAAAGGTTCTCTAGAGTTTACAGCCGTTGAGCCACCCAATGTAACGCCTGCCTTTTTAGCCATTGTTTCTTCTATGAGAGAGTTGTCTGAAAAGATTATTAAGCTTTCGCCAAACATTCCTAACGATGCTTCTTTGATGCTTAAAAACATTAAAAGTCGGCATTTCTTGGTCAATTTCATTGGTTCTAATCTAAATGTAGACATTCCCGTCAAACAGTCCTTACTGGAAATTAAAAATACGGGAGAAAAAGCAGATGAGATTCTTAAACATATGAATCATGAGTTGCAAGTCTTGCAGCTGAAGCAAAAAATTGAAGTCGATGTACACGGTGACATGGAAAAACAGCAACGTGAATACATTCTGAATCAACAACTAAAAAAAATACAAGAAGAACTAGGAGAATCTCCTACTCAAAATGATCTCTCGGACTTAGAGGAAAAAGCAAAAACCAAGCAATGGTCTGTTGAGGTTCAAAATAAATTTGACAAGGAATTGCGTAAGCTAAAACGCATGAATCCTGCCGCACCAGAGCATTCTATTTTGGTGAATTACTTGGAGTGTTTGGTCGATTTGCCTTGGAATGAGGTAACGGAAGATGTGTTTGACTTAAATTCTGCGGAGGAGATTTTAGATAACGATCACTTTGGCTTGGATAAAGTAAAAGATAGAATTTTAGAACATTTGGCGGTCTTGAAATTAAGACAAGATATGAAATCGCCCATCTTATGTTTGGTCGGCCCTCCTGGTGTTGGAAAAACTTCTTTGGGGCGCTCGATTGCTAAAGCAATTGGCAGAAAATACATTCGGATGTCTTTGGGAGGCGTACACGATGAGTCTGAATTGCGTGGGCATCGAAAAACCTACATTGGGGCAATGCCTGGTCGGATTATCCAATCGCTTAAAAAGGTAGAATCAGCTAATCCTGTTTTTATCTTGGATGAGATTGACAAATTGGGCTCAAGTTATAAAGGAGATCCTTCTTCTGCCCTATTAGAGGTCTTAGATCCAGAGCAAAATACTTCTTTTTATGATAATTATCTAGAGCTGGAATACGACTTATCTAAAGTGCTCTTCATCGCTACAGCAAACTCGTTGCAAAATATTCAACCTGCATTGTTAGACCGAATGGAAATCATTCAAGTGAGTGGTTATTCTGTAGAGGAAAAATTAGAAATCGCCAAACGGCACTTAGTTTCTAAGCAATTAAAAGAACACGGTTTAACTGAAGACGATCTTAAATTGTCGGACAAGGCTTTAAACAAAGTCATCGCAGACTATACCCGTGAATCTGGCGTTCGTTCTTTGGATCGGGAGCTTGCCAAAGTCATGCGTAATGTAGCCAAAAAAGTGGTTACCAAAACAAATACAAATAAGAACTTAACGCCTAAAGAGATTGGTAAAATCTTGGGTCCTAAAAAAGTTAATTTAGACGATATTTTTGAAGAAGAGCAAGAAGCAGGTGTTGCCATTGGTTTGGCTTGGACTAGTGTCGGCGGTGATATCTTATTCATAGAATCTAGCTTGAGCAAAGGGAAAGGCAAGTTAATCTTAACTGGAAACTTAGGCGATGTGATGAAAGAATCGGCAACCACGGCTTTAAGTTACCTAAGAGCGCATGGAGAAGGTTTAGGTATTACCCCCGAAGCGTTTGACGAAACCAATATACACATTCATGTACCTGCGGGGGGCATTCCTAAGG
The DNA here is from genome assembly GCA_902727865.1 of uncultured Aureispira sp. GTDB lineage: Bacteria > Bacteroidota > Bacteroidia > Chitinophagales > Saprospiraceae > Aureispira. Next base: position 12,202 of record CACVAQ010000439.1, read on the forward strand.
ATGGTCCTTCGGCTGGTATCACAATGTTAAGCGCCTTGGCTTCTGCCTTTACCAAACGCCCTTTGCGAGAACGATTGGCGATGACGGGCGAAATTACCCTACGTGGTAAGGTCTTGCCTGTGGGCGGAATCAAAGAGAAGGTCTTGGCGGCAAAACGTGCGGGTGTCAAAGAAATTATCATGTGTGCAGACAACGAAAAAGATGTGAAGGAGATTAATCCAAATTACATTAAAGGGGTGAAATTTCACTATGTCAAAAAGATGAAGGATGTCTTGCATTTAGCCTTGAGCTAAAAACATTTAATCAACACGCTGTCGTCCTTGTGTCGTCCGAATAAAATAACGAAGCCTAAACAGTATTTTACTGTTTAGGCTTTTGTCATAACTTAAATCAGATCTTCTCTTTTATGCCACATTTGGAGCACCACATCTTGTACTGATATATAGATAGACAAAAATAATTAACACTAAAATAGGGCATCTTTTGTCCATCTACATAATAATCAGCTAACAGCACTTCCAATGTTCTTAGGAAATCTAAAGGAGTTGGAAGAATTAAATATTAGGCTATTTTTTTAGAATGATTGGCAAACCTCAACTATTTTCCTGTAGAAATGTACTTTTTTTACTCCTCCAATAGGAGTATTTTTAGTACCTTTGCAAGGCTTTTTACGTCTTACAAAGACATGCCTTTGTCTATCTACTTACTTATTAGCAATAAAGAGAAAATTACAACATGACCAATAAAGAATACGCCAACGAATTTCAAACCTTAGGGAAATTAATGGAATTAAACGGAGAAAATAGCTATCGTATCAAATCGTATAGCAATGCTTATCGCATTCTTCGTGGAGTAACCGAGCCATTGGACGAGATGAGTTTGGTGGACGTCAAACAACTCAAAGGGATTGGTGATGCGATTGGTCAAAAAATCATGGAATTGCAGCAAGATGGCAAAATGAAAATGTTAGAAGAATACAAGGCTTCTACGCCAGCTGGCATTGTTCAATTGCTAGCAATTAAAGGGCTTGGAGTCAAAAAAATAAAATTACTTTGGGAAGAATTGGAAATTCAATCTCCTGGAGAGTTGTTGTATGCTTGTAACGAGAACCGTTTGGTGACGCTCAAAGGTTTTGGAATCAAAACACAGGCGACCATGAAAAAGCAGTTGGAATACTTTTTCCAATCTATTGATAAGTTTCATTTTGCAAAACTAGAAGAAGAGGCCGAAAACTTAGTCTTAGACATTCAAGAAACTTTGGGTACAGAATTGGTCAGTTTGACAGGAAAAATTCGCCGCTTAGAACCGATCTTGGAAGCCATTACTATTCTGGTGGGTCAGCACGATATACAAGCTGTTTTTGAAGAAAAAATTCTAGTTTTAGACCAACACGATGAGCGTTTGCCTGTTTATCATTGCAAAACGCCAGAACTCGGTATTCCTGTTATTCTTTGTACGTCTGATGCTGCCTTTTTTGGGTATAATTTATTAAGAACAACAGGGACAGAATCGTTTAACAAAGATTTGTTTGAAACCGCTTTTGAAACGCCTGTAGACTGGCGACACAACAATCCCGAAGCACTCAAAGGCATGGACGAAACGGCTATTTTTGCCGCAGCAAACCTACCTTTTATTGCTCCTGAAATTCGAGATATTTCTAAAATTATTTTTAAAATAAAAGGCGGCTTTACCCCCGAATTGATTCAAGAACAAGACATCAAAGGTATTTTACATGCCCACAGTACTTGGAGTGATGGGGCGAACAGCTTGGAGCAGATGGCGACTTATGTCAAAGAGCAAGGCTATGAGTATTTAGGTATTACAGACCATTCTAAATCTGCTTTTTATGCCAATGGTTTACAAGTCGATCGAGTCTTGGCTCAAATGGAAGAAATTGATGCGCTCAATGAAAAATTAGCTCCATTTAGAATTTTCAAAGGGATAGAATCTGATATTTTGTACGATGGAAGTTTGGATTATACGGAGGATATTTTAGAAAAATTTGACTTTGTCATTGCATCCATACATTCTACCTTACGGATGGACAAAGAGAAGGCAACACAGCGCTTGATTGCGGCAATCAAAAACCCTTACACGACCATTTTAGGGCATCCAACGGGACGTATTTTATTATCTCGACAAGGCTATCCCATTGACCACAAAGCGGTCATTGATGCTTGTGCGACTCATCATGTTATTATTGAAATCAATGCAAATCCACTGCGTTTGGACTTGGATCATACTTGGATTCCTTATGCCTTGGAAAAAGGCGTAAAAATTGCAGTAAACCCAGATGCACATAGTTTAGAGGGGGTTCACGATGTCCATTTTGGCATTTTGGCCGCTCGAAAAGGATTGTTAAATAAAAAAATGTGTGTCAATACCTTATCAACAAGCGAATTTGAAGCATTATTACTAGCTAAAAAATAGCCCGATGAATCTACTGCTAGGCATCTTATTGATTATCGTAACCTTCGGTCAAATTGGCTATTCGCAAATCACTATTTGCGAGAAAAATACGACGCTCTATTTTTCTTGTTACAAATTGTTTTCTGATCAAAAATTTACGTATCAATATGTTGATGGTTCGGGTGAAAAAATAGGCATTGGAACCTATACTCAAAATAAGAAAGAACTAATTTTTGAATACGATACACTCGTTTCGCCTATTATTATTCAATCAAAAAATGCTAATTTACTAGAGCATATCCAGATTACTTGTTCTTATCTTTTGGATTCTTTTCCTCGCTTGTTTCATCCTGTTGTTTATAATAAAAAGGTGTTTTTTTGTGACTCTTTGGGGCAAGTCACCATTCCTAATTATACAGAAGGGCCGATTTTGATTCATAATTATGTTGACTCTATTTTAATTAATCCTAAAATAGACCATTCTAATCAGTATCAAATTTACACCCATTCCGCTGGCGATCAATTCATCCCTAAAGGAAGCGTTCAGTTTTTAGAAAAAAGAGGTCGATGCTACCGTCGTCGAATACAAACCTATTTTGATAAAAAAGGAGTTCCCAATCCAGAAAAAGAAACTTGGAAGTATATTTATTTTAACGTAAATGACTATTCCAAATCGTAAAACCTAAGTCCTTTTGCGTCGGTTGGCAAAAATTA
>CACVAQ010000440.1 GCA_902727865.1 uncultured Aureispira sp.
TTTTTTTTTGCATAAAAATCAAAAACGTACCAAACGATTAAACTAAAACATATGAATTTTATTTCCCGCATAATCGTCAGCTTATGTCTTATTAGTCTATCAACAGCAAGCGTTGAGGCTCAATATAGAGAAGCATATCAAGCGTATTTGGATCTCGAAAAAATAATCATTCAGTTTGAGCCGACTGTTCAAGCGCATACAAAAGATAAAATTTTAAGCGACTATCCCAAACTAAAAACCTGGGGCGCCTTAACCTATCCTGCGATTACGATCGCTGTTACGACCGCAAAAGATGCCCAAGAATATGATCAATTAATAGAAGATTTAAAGCAAAATACTTCTATCCAATATGTTGGAGAATATTTTAAACGTGACAAAAACAGTCAATTAGGCATTTTAAATCAAGTCTTAGTGCAACTAAAAGAAGCAGCAGATTATCACTTACTAACAAGCATCGCTGAAGTGCATCAAATCACCCGTATTGTTCCTCATAAAATGAAGGGACTATACGCATTGCATTTGGATAAACACAGTACGCTTAGTCCGATCGACTTAGCCATTCAACTACATCAATCCAAACAATTCAAATATGCAGAGCCGAACTATTTGATGAACCCAATTGTAACGACAATTGACCCTTTGTATGGTCGCCAATGGGCAATTAATAACACTGGCACAACGATACAATATAGTGGAACCCTAGATGCCGACATGGACGTGGACGATGCTTGGGCAATCACGACAGGTGCGCCACACGTTCGCATTGCTGTTCTGGATTCGGGCGTAGACACCCTTCATCCTGATTTGATGCCTAATTTAGTGCCTGGTTATTCAGCCACTGGAGACAACAGCCGAGGCTATCCTAGTTTTAATTATAGCAGTGATGGTCATGGAACCTGTTGTGCAGGCATTATTGCCGCAAAAGGCAATAACAATATCGGCATAACTGGTGTTGCTTATGATTGTAAAATTATTCCCATCAAAGTATTTACTTATCAAAATGTTCCAGGGTTAGGGGTACTCGCCTACTCTACTGCTGCCTGGATGTCGGATGCCATTACTTGGGCTTGGCAAACGGGTCAAGCAGATGTATTGAGTAATTCATGGGGGCTTACCGATCAATTTATCCCTTTGTTGCCTGGCCCTGGCGATACCTCTACGGTTAATGCGGCTATTATTCAAGCTTATGCTAATGGTAGAAATGGAAAAGGAAGTTTGCTTTTCTTTAGCTCTGGGAACGATGGTCCTGATCCTCCGATTTGGCCAAGCCGTGCGCCAGATGCCATTGCTGTTAACGCTACTTCTATGTGCGACGAACGCAAAGTAAATGGTTCTTGTGATGGCGAATCGTGGGAAGGAAACTGGGGGGCTAATCTAGAACTGGGTGCGCCTGGTGTAAAAATAGCCACAACAGATGCGCTTGGTAGCAATGGTTACGATGGTGGAGACTATGAATATACCTTTAATGGAACGTCTGCGGCTTGCCCGAATGCTGCGGCTGTGATGGCCTTAATTTTATCGGTCGATAGTAGTTTGACGGCCGAAAGAGCAAGAGCGATTATTGATACCACTGCCGAAAGAGTTGGGGGCTATGCCTATACCACAAATGACACCTATGGCACTTGGTCAAACGAATTGGGCTACGGTCGTGTCAATGCCTTTTTAGCCGTCTCGATGGCGCAACAAATTGCCTTGAACACGATAGATGTTCATACGATTGCACACTTTGAAGTTTATCCGAATCCATCGCAAGGAACGGTCTTTGTTTCGCATCAATTAACGACTGGCACTCCTTTGAGTTTAACCCTTTACTCTACTTTGGGGCAAGTATTATTAGAACAGGAAATTACAACGGCCAATCAGACGCAATTGGATTTACAAAACCTTCCAAATGGCGCTTATTACTTGAGTTTAAAAACCAGTCGGACAACTGTCACGAAGAAACTTAGTTTGGTTCGATAAGTTTTAAAATTGACCTATCCATCCTGTTAAACAAGATGCCAGCCGCTTTCGAAGTGACTGGCATCTTGCATTTTTGCTACCCTTTATATTTCATGAAATACAACTTCGTTCGTTTGCCATCGCCACGATACGATTCTTGCTTAATTTTATTTCCTTTTTTATTGTATTTAGAAATCTGTTTTCCGTCTAAGCTGTCATTGGTATAATACGCTTCTTCTAAACTTTTGAGTTGCCGATTGCAATGATAGGTATAGCTTTTTAGATAACTCCTTGAATTTTCATCTACTCCCAGTTGGGTGGAATGTTCTTTGAGTAACAAGCCTTTTTTGTCATAAGAATAAGATGCTTTTTGAACCGCTTCTCCAGCAGTATCCAAGGTCCAACGAACCTTCAAAAGATCGTTTTCATAGACCAACGAATCTGCTTCAAATAAAGTTTTAGTGTCTACTTCCGCCCCTTTTTTCAACTTATAAGAAGCCACTCCAATCAATTGATTTTTATTATTATAAGCATACCTATAATAAGCACACCAATTATGTTCCTCAAAAGGAGCCAAGCAATCCTTGCAGCGAATTAAATCCCCTGCATCATTATAAGTATACACTACATGTAGTTCATGCTGCTCATCAACTACGTAATAACGTAATTTGTTTGTTTTCGTAAAGGCGTACGTTACCGCACTAGAATCTTCTAGGTTCATTCCTATAGCCGTTCCATCTTTTTGATAATTAAGAACGATGTCGTACATCAGCGTAGGATAATCAATGTACACCTTATCTTTTACCAAGCGCCCCTTTTCATACTGTTGAATTTGACTCAACTTTAAGTCGCTTTTCACTCCTGTCCTACTACCATATACTTTCTTTTCTTTATAATTTCCAGCTAGATGAATTTCCGTGCCTTCTTGAATAAAATGCCATCGGGTGTAGCCACTTTGCGCTTGAATAAAGCAAGGAGAAATTAAAAAAAGAAGGGCAATTAATTTCATTGGATTGAGGTATTTAGCAAACAAGAAAGGCTTTTAAAATAAAAGACTGTGTACAGGACAAAAGTTTTTTTATCTAATAAAATATCGAATCTACTTAGCATTTTATTAGATGTTAGATCG
>CACVAQ010000441.1 GCA_902727865.1 uncultured Aureispira sp.
AAAAAAGCACTTCCAACCTATCCCCAATTACAGGCGTCTTAATGGAAAATAATAAGATATGGGATTGAAAATTTTTTGCTTTTTTATGCTAAGTATCTTTGCTTGTTCAAAGGTCAATCAGTGGAAACAACCGACAAAAGTTTGTTTTAACATTACCGTTGCTGAGGAGAGCAGCATGGATGGGGCTTTGTTTTTTAAAGAAGGCTACATGACCGTTGAATCTTTTAAATTTGATGGGGAGCGAACAGAAGGTGCAGATGTTTATTTTACGAAACGTTATACGCAAGAGTTAAAGACCCTTTTTGGGGCAACGAATGTAAGCGATTTAGAATTTGATGTACCACAAGGAGTCTATACCGAGATTAATTTGGAATTAATTTCAGAAGTTCAGTCTAAAAAACCTAATTTAGTAGTTAGTGGTTTTTTTGAAAGTAAGATAGGTAAGTTGTATCCTGTTCGTTTTGAGTTAACTGAAAACGAACACTTTCCTGTTGTTGGGGAAGACTTAGTTGACAGTGATACCGAAGTGGATTTGATTCAAGTAACTAAAACAAAAGCAACTATTTTGTTGAATCCTGCGAATTGGTTTCGTATTTTAACGAAGGAAGCCTTGGAACAAGCTGAAAAGGTGCCTGTGGAAGGAATTAATACGATATTGATTAATAATACTATAAATGGACAACTGTATAAGGATGTAGTGGCCGCTTTAGAAATGGATACTGCGAAGGCTATTTTTGTGAAACAAAGCTAATTGAGTGTGAAAGATAATTTGGACATAACTAATATTTCAGAAAAACAACTGGTAGAACGTTGTATTGCTAATGAACGGCAATATCAGGAAATTCTTTATCGAAAATACGCAGACCAAATGTATAGTGTTTGCCTTTCTTATAATAAAGACGAAGATGTCGCTTGCGATATTTTGCAAGATAGTTTTATTAAGGTGTTTAGAAAGTTAGAACAATTTAACTTTGAAAGCTCCTTGAAGGGATGGATTCGACGTATTATTATTAATACAGCACTAGATCAATACAGAAAACAAAAACGACACGAAGAAAAGTTAGAATCGTATACGCAAGTGGTAGTCAGTGCTACAATTGGTAATGTGTTGGATCAAATTGATGCCCAAGACTTAATTGCTTTAGTCAATGAGTTGCCTTCTAGAGCAGCACTGGTCTTAAAATTGTATGCCGTAGAAGGGTATAATCATAAAGAAATTGCTGAAAAATTAGCCATAAGTGAAGGAACCTCAAAGTCTCAGTTGCATCGTGCAAGAGCATTGTTAAAACAGTTACTGAGCAAGAATAATGAAAGGTAGTGTAGATCAATATATTGACGCCCAATTAAAAACTTCTTTTGATGCCATTCAGAAGAAAGCACCTACGCATTTGTGGAAACAAATTTCGGAGGAGATGGATGCAGCAGATACGATGGATGCCTCTTTGGATGAAAAGGTTCAAACGGCCCACTTAAATGCACCGCTCCAAAAAGCACCTGCTCCAATATGGGACAAAATTGATGCTGCCTTGGAGGACGCAAATCCAATTGATACCATTATAGACGAAAAAATTAAAGACGGCTTTTTGTCAGATTCTAAAGCGGCTCCCGTTTTCTTATGGGGCGCTATTTCTGAGGAATTAAACACGCCTCCTGTTTCTGTGGATACGGTCTTAGATGAGAAGTTGAAAGATGGCTTTTTGACACAAGAAACTAAAAAAACACCCAACAAAGTTTGGCATGCCGTGAGTCGCCAGTTGAATATTGATAAAACTTGGAGTCGAATTAGCAAGGTATTGGACAAAGAGCCCGTGGTGAGCGATTGGAGTGGTCGAATGCTGCGATTTTTTGCCGTTGCCGCACTACTTTTATTGTTATTAAAAACCTGTACACACGAACCGTATACCTTACCCAATACTGATTTTGTTCAGCAGGGGAACACTGCTCAGAAAGTGAAGACAAGACCTATTTCTACCCTAGGGACTATTGCTGATGCTGAATTATCAAAGGAAGGCGCTTCAAAGGAATCTAATAATGTTTCTAAGGAAGCAGAACCAACAAATTCCCATTTTCCAACAACAAGTTTTTCAACAACAACAACAACAACCAATAAAAGATTAACGAAAAAGTTTCCAAATTCACTGCCTAAACATTCGTCTCAAAACGAAGCTCAGGCATCGGAAAAAGGCGGAATTTCTACGATTTTACCACCTGTTGAGAACCGTTCAACTACAGATGCTAAGGAAGAGCCCGTAATTATTGCTGCTGTTGTTCCAGTCGAATCAGAAGTGTCAGAAGAAGAAAAAATTGCGTCAATCTTAGCTACAGAAGTTCGCCCCGAAGTAACAAATGGACGTGTAGAAACAAAGAATCAAGGCGAAAAAAGTACTGAAAGTGAAGGGAAGGAAGACTTGAAGCCAATTTTACTAGATGCTTTAGTGTTAAATCCTTTGACGGTTGCCAATACGATAGAACCGATTCAATTGTTGGATGAAATAGCCTTAGAAAAAAAGAAAAAAACAAGTAAGAACTTAATAGAGGGTAAATTGGAGGCGGGAACTTTTCTGGTTGTGAATTCAACGATGTTGCTTAACAATGAAACTAGAGAAGGCTTTGACGAGAATAGTTTGACGACAAATTACTTTGGTTTAGCGGCAAATTATGGACTTTGGGCGTCCTATCGGATTCTTCCAAGAGGTGCTTTGGTTGCCGAGTTTTCTATTAATGCCGACAATCGACAAGCGTATGGGACCTATCAAAAAGGTGTTTTTTACATCAAAGAATGGGTGATGAAATACAATCGCTTCTCTTTGGGATACAAGCATGATCTTTGGCAAACGAATAGCGATAAATTCGTAAATACAAAAGTAGTTGCCCAAGCAGGTGTTTATATGGGGATGCTGCGAGAAGCAAAATTATTCTATGATGGTGTTTTGTTTTTTGATAAACAGTCTGATTATCACCAATTTGATTTTGGTTTTAAAGTAGCTTTGGGGCAAGAGATCTTAATTGATAAGTTTGTCATAGGTTATGGAATTCGCTCTGACATAGGGGCTGCCAACAT
>CACVAQ010000442.1 GCA_902727865.1 uncultured Aureispira sp.
TAAAATACCAAAATTTGTGTCTCAACCTATTCTTAATTTTGAATGCTTAATGTTGAATTTTGAATGCTTTATAGTACAAGGAGCATTAAAAATTAAGCCTTCAAAATTAAACAGTAAAACATAGCTTAAATAAGTAAGAATAGGTTTTAGTAGTAAAAAAAATCCTTGCGTAACATCAGACGTAGAAGGGTTTTCTATTCGATGGACACACTTCGTTATTTGGGCTTTGCTGTATTTTTTTTGATACAAACGGTAACCAAATGAAAATCTCGGCATTATGATATAGTAAATAATCTATTGAAAACTCTATTATTATGATGAACCGTATCTTATTATTAAGCGCTCTTGTTGTTTGTTTCGCCACCGCAAGCATTGCTCAAAATTATACAGAAGCTAATTTGTTAATTGACTATGAAGAGGTTAGTGTGGATGAGGTTCTGGCCGAAGAAACTCGGAATATGTTGCAAGCTGTCCTTGAAAACGTTCCTGAGGGAGAAGAAATTGTCTATATTGAAATTAGAGCACATGGAGCCAGCCGAGACATTGGGGAAAATCGCTTAGATCCTTTTGTTCAATTTTTTGAAGAACAAGGGATTGGTGCTGACAAATTAGATTTGGTCACCCAAGTCGATGATAAGAACAGAGTACACCTTAAAATTCGTTCTAGTCTAAAAATAAGTACTCCAACGGACAAAGAAAAGGAAGCAGCAGCAGACCTCGTTGCTACTCCAGCCGTTAAAAAGGTCTATTGTGCAGGGGGCAGCAAGAAGGCGGAAGTGTTTATTGTCCCTCCTTCTTCAAACATCAAAATTGAAGGAAAAGAAGGCACTAGAGTAAGGATTAATCGGGAAGACTTGGTGTATCCAGATGGAGACGCTGTTCAAGAGCAGATAAAAGTTGAGTTAAAAGAGTTTTATACGAGCAAAGATATTTTGTTGGGAGAACTGCACACCATGGAGGGGGATAAGGTACTTGAGACAGGAGGTATGATCAATTTGAAAATTACAGCCAATGGAGAACCTTTAGCATTAAGGGCTGGGAAAAGTGGAAATATTAAAATGCCAACCAAAACGGCTAAGAACAAAAAAGGCATGAATCTTTATTTTGGTAAAAGAATGGCAAATGGTGCGGTCGATTGGCGTTTGGAAGAACGGACGGAGCCGATCCGTTCTGTTGAAGTTAATGACACAGATGAAAACAATGACACAGATGAAACAACTGTAACCAGTACAAATGCTGGTTTAAATTTAACTTCTTTTATTAAAATAAAAACAAGTCTAGTTACGGATAGTATCACTAGAGTTAGAGTTGCTGTGAATCCTAGAAATGTAATTACAGGCAATAACCGTGGTTATAAATACGAAAATATTTATCATACGCACGAAGAAGAATACTTTGATATAGAACTGCCCTACTTAAATCCTAATATAGTAGATGGCGTTTGGGTAAATACCGATAAAATTATTCCATTTACGAATCCCAAACCTGTGGATATTTTGGTGCAGGTAGAAGGAATCCCTAACGAAGGTCTAGGAGTAGATGGCGAATTGGTCTCTTACACGCCTAGAATTGCGCTGATGCTAAAGAGTCGTGCGGTGTTTTTACGAGGAAATAGAGTGGCAGAAAACGCTATTATGAAACAACAAAAGGTGCACTTTAGAAATGTGCCTTTAAATGAAGCGGTTGTCTTGATTGCCTTTTTGGATACGGGGAAAGAGCTGTTATTTGCTAGGAAGGAAGTAACAGCTACCAAAAATACAGCAACACCTGTTTTAGTTTTAGAAGTGTTGCCAAAGGTAGAATTTGATAATGTAATGACGAACATTGCTAATTAATTGTTGAGCATCCCAAGGTGCTTTATACTAGAGCCGTCAGTAGTACAGCGCAGCTAACATAAGCGTAGCGCTCCTGAACCGAAGGGAGTGAGCTAACAAACGTAGTGAACTAATCAACGGAGTATTCCTCTAATAAAGCATGCTGAAAAGCAAAAAAATGTGCGGCATAGACCTGCAACACTTTATTCTTTTGATATGAATAAATATCAAAAAATGTTAGACGAGGAGTGCTATACATTGAAGTTGTAACCATGTTTATTTAAGATCGATCTATTTTTTGTTTTAGCCTTTAAACCGTATATTTGAGGCATGATTATAATGTCTAAAATAACAAGCGTTCTCCTTTTTCTTCTTGCTTTGTCTTTCAACTCTAGTGCTCAATATAGCTTAGTTTGGTCGGATGAGTTTAGTGGGAATGCCTTGGATAGTTCCAAGTGGGTTTATGAAATAGGAGATGGTTGCCCGAACCTGTGTGGTTGGGGAAATAATGAGGCACAATATTACACCTCTAGGCCCACTAATATAAATGTAGATACAGGTTATTTGCATATTTTTGCTAGAGAAGAACAATACCAAGGTTCGAATTACACCTCGGCTCGTATCAAAACAGAAGGTCGCTATAGTTTTCAATACGGAAAGATAGAAGCTAGGATAAAAATGCCAGTAGGGCAGGGGATTTGGCCTGCTTTCTGGATGCTAGGCTCTAATATTACAACGCTTAGTTGGCCTCAATGTGGCGAAATAGATATTATGGAGCACATTAATTCTGAGCCAGATATTTATGGAACGATTCATTATAATAACAATAGTACGTATAATTTTAATAGCCAAAGCACGACTTGTGATGTTACCCAATTTCAACTTTACACCGTAGAGTGGGACGAAAATGAGATTAAATGGTTTTTAAATGGCGTCTTGTTTTATCAAGTAAGTATTGCAAATGGGATCAATTCAACAGAAGAATTTCACCACCCATTTTTCTTATTGCTTAATCTAGCTGTTGGTGGCAATTGGCCTGGAAATCCGAATGCTTCTACGCCCTCTACTTCTACCATGTTGGTGGATTATATTAGAGTGTATCAAAAACCAAGTGTGCAGCGTTCTAATAGTGTTAATTTTGATGCCAACAGTGCTTGGACGTCCTATATGAGTGTTTCGGAAACGCCCGCCAATGGAGGCGCATATGTTTTTGGCTCTTCATGGGCTTTGCTAGATGCCAAATCCACCTTAGATCTTCATGCAGGCACAGCGGGTTCTTTAACCTTACAGCCTAATTTTAATACGTATTCAGATAATGCCAACGATGCTTATTGGGTAAATCAAACAACGGGGCTAGGGAATAAAGAAATGGAGGCTTCTACGTTTGTAGAGCCAGGGGCAACTTATCTTGGGGCTGATTTTACCTTTACAGGAAATGTCATTTCATATACTTTAGATAGTAATGCCTATACTGCCAAAGTTTTTGTCAAAGCATTGGACCCTGCCAACGGATATATAGATGTCTTAGGAGCGACTGGCGTGTTTGATCTTCCTCCTAGTGGCGATTTTTCTGTAAGTATAGATTCGGCAAGCTTAACCGCTGGACTACTCCTTCAATATGGATTTTTAATTCGTGGAATCAACGCCAATCCACTCGACGAAGCGGCATTGGGCAGTATTGTTATTGGTGCTATGAATACAACGACATCTACGAACAAGATAAAAGACCAAGCGTCTGTTGTTTCTGTATATCCAAATCCTGCAAATGATTTTTTAACGTTTTCTACAGATCAAGAACTGAAATCTTTTAAGATTTTAGACCTTCGAGGAGTTGTCGTCCTAGAAGGTGGCAATGCAAGGACTATTAATATTTCTAGCCTACATGTAGGAACCTATTTTATAGAATGGACATTTGTTGATGGAAAAGAAACCGACTCTTTTATCAAGCAATAATACGAAATGGAATGATTCCGTATAAAAAGACCAGTTGTATCAAATCAATAAAAAAATGGGATCATGCTTCTTACACAAATTTACCAACCGTTTCAAACTTCTCAAAAACGTTTTCCGAATGTGGCGCATCTGCCAATTCTGGCGTTAAGTCTTGCCCTGCCCAATGTTCGTAATGTTTGCCATTGCGCCAAAGTCGGCTGCTGGTTACATCATAAACAAGTCCTTGGTAAGCAACGTAAATGGTTTCTTTATCTTGTCCATTATGTAGGGCAAGTTGAGAACGAGTAAATTCAGTCATTTATTTATCTTTATCTTTATCTTCTAATAATAAGACCTCCACACGTCGATTTTTTTCTCGACCTTCTGGCGTATCATTTTCTGCAATTGGGTTTTTGGCTCCTTTTGCAATAATAGTCAATTTATCTGAAGGAACTCCCTGTGCGATCAAGTATTCCTTTACTTTTTGGGCACGTTTTGCGGCTAATTTTTTATTTGACTCTGGGTCACCTACATTATCTGTATGTCCATGAATGATCGCATGATATTTAGAATCAGATCGCATCGTGACGGCTAATTTATCAAGTTTGTCCCGATCTGCACTTGCAACCCAAGCAGAGTTGGATTCGAAATAAGCTCTAGTTTCTTTTATAGCTTTTTCATTTTCTTTTACGTCATAATATATAGGTTCTGTGATTGGCTCAGGAGTAGGCTCGACAACAGGCTCAGGAGTAGGTTCAACAACTGGAGTAGGCTCAACAACAGGCTCAGCAGTTGGTTCAGAAGTGTCCTTTTTTGCTTGCTCTCTAGCCAATCGTTCTTGTTCAGCAGCCCAAGCTTTGTCCGCTTCGGCTTTGCGTTCAATCTCAGTTTCTCTCAATGCCAGTGCCGCAGAATCAACCTTTTCTTCTGTTTCAACAGGAACCTCAGATAAGTCAGGTGGCGTTAATTTTTTAGGTTTTTTGCCTTTGCCAAAAGTAATTGGGATTTTTAGACCACCATAAAGATTGATGCCTCGAACACTAGGACCAACAATAACATTCCAACAATTAGAAGAGCCGAGAAACAAGGGCCCCAAACGAAGATACATCCCCGCTGTTATATTATTATAACCATCCAGCGTTACAGGAACCCCAAAATCAACTTGATTCATTTCGAACCTAGGCGTCAGCGTTAAGCTATTTAAAGCGTGCATTTTTAGGGGGGCATCTTCTTGATCGACAGCAAAACGTCCAGAAAGATGAACATAAAACCATTTCCATATATTATAATCTACTTGTAGGCTAATGGTCGTTGGTAGTCGCAAATGAAATGGATCCCGATTGCTCGTCATGGTAAAACTATCACTCATGGTCTCTCCAAAGGCTTCTATTCCTTGCGAAGAAGCAGCAAAAGTATCTAAATTCCATTCACCAGAAACGCCCGTGAAATTACCAGCATAAGTACCACGATCGAAGGTCACGCCACCAATATCTGCAACAGAAAACCCTGCTTTAAGCTTGTATTTATTTTTATTTTGAACCTGTTTACCTTCTTTAGTCGGATGGTCGTATTTTTTGTGTTGGGGACGCCATTCGTAGACAAAACCAAAATCAGCGGCAAAGCCTGCTCGATTAAACATATTCGCAAAAAAGTTACTGACATCAGAAGCTTGCATATCTGCTCGAACGTAACTCATATCATCGCTGTATCCAAATCGAACATCAGAAACATTGACTCTTAAGGTATCTGCATTTTTGAAATTTAGGACCAATTCATCCGCATAAAAATGGGCACTATACATGGCCACCAATAATTTTAGATGTACGCCACCTTTCAAAAAATGTTCGCCCGTATTCATAATCTCTCGACCATAACCGATTCCAAATTCTGACCAGACGGCTCCAAGTGCATTCATTTTTTGATTGTTCAAATCAACATTCCAAGTGGAGGGGATTTGTAATTCTCCCAAAATGAAATCTGCCGTTTGAGGATCAACATTGTCTAAATGGAAATATTGACGGACAGCAGAGGTAATTGCGAACGCATTTTTACCAATATTAAATAAAAAAGACGGTCCTTGAACATTCAAGGACTGATAGATTCTAGATTGTTGTGTTTCTTTCCAGGGTTTCTCTTGGAAAAAATCGCCTCGAAAATTTTGAAAAGCATTGTAATAATTGCTATCTACAATTGGATTGTTATTAATAGATAGTAATTGAGTATTAAAGGCGACATAATTATTATTAAAAGTGAAGTCCGTACTTATTAAATTAATGTCTAAGAAGTATCGACTATCGGCAATGTTTGCAGGGTTTTCATAAATGCCTGTGACACCACTGTAATTACTACTATTAAAGCCTTGATACTGTTGTGCAAATAATGTATTTATAATAAAGAAATACAGAACAATTTGAAATAAACGGATGTATAGCTGGAACATAAAACGAGATTTGTGCGATTCAATTTATTTCTTTGAGTATCAGTAGAAGGGGGGGACTGTTTTAGAAAAATAAAACCTTTTTTTAAGGATACGTTTTTTTTAGCCTAAGGTTCTGTTTTTTACTACTTTTTACAAAAAAGACAAGCATTAGGATGATATAAAATAAGGATAAAAAATATATACCTGCCAGAGATGAAAAATCAAGTTTAAGAAGGATTATTTATTATTTTAATAATACTTTCTTGTTTAGAAGTATTCGTCAAGTAGCTTGGATTGTATTGACTTGTGTTGTTTTTTCGGAATAATGTTTTGTTTAAGGCGACTTTACGGAAGATTTGTCTATTATTTTGTAGATCAAGTCGTTTGCAAAAAGAGTAAACAAAAAAAAGCTTTAGAAACAAGGGAATAAAAAAGCAAAAGATATTTTTTATTACTAAAGAAAAACATATCTTTGCACTTGAAAACAGAATATAGTTTGTTGTTTCTTATAAAAATGAACATGTCAAAGATCTTGAAAACTACATTTTCTCTACTAGTAATCATGCTGTTAAGCTTTAACCAATCAGTTTTTGCTACAGATACTAAAGAAGGTGCACAAAAGGAAGAAGACCCAATTGAAGCAATGATGCATCATTTGGGCGATGCAAATGAATTTCATATTGCTGGAGATTTGTCAATTCCATTGCCTTGCATAGCTTGGTCTGATAATGGTTTCTTTATGACAATGTCTAGCAGTTTTGAACATGGTCACAAAGCCGTTAATGGCTTTGTTTTACATCATGGTATTTTGATGCGTGTGGTTGGGGATGATTTTCCTAGAGACCAAACCGTTGATGTTTCTATGGTAGAAGCAGCTGCTCATGCTCCTGCTGAAACGCATGGACCAGAAGGAGAGCAAACCGTTGATGTAACTGGCATTACTAACGCAGCAGCTCCAACGGAAAGTACAGAGGAGGCAGCACATGCTCCTACAATTAAGTACGGAACAAGTATGTATACTTTAGAGTCTTGTATGTCGCTACAAAATACAGCTTCTTCTTGGCAAGATTTTTCGATCACTAAAAACGTTTTCGGAATGTTGTTGGCAATGATACTATTGCTAATGGTGTTTTCTAAGGTGTCAAAAGCATATGCTACTAGAGAAAAACAAGCGCCGAAAGGGATTCAATCTTTCTTTGAGCCTTTGATTCTTTTTATGCGTGATGAGGTGGTAAAACCAGCAATTGGAGAAAAAGACTGGAAACGGTTCTTTCCATTCATTATGTGTATCTTCTTCTTTATTCTATTCTGTAACTTGTTGGGGTTAATTCCAATTTTCCCAGGTTCGGCAAACATTACAGGAAATATTGGAGTGACAATGATGTTAGCTTTAGTTGTTTTTGTTGTCGTTAATGTGAATGGAACAAAGGATTACTGGTTACATATTTTGTGGATGCCAGGAGTACCTACTTTTGTAAAGCCTTTGTTGACCATAATTGAGGTTTTAGGTATCTTTATCAAACCAGCGACTTTATTTATTCGTTTGTTTGCGAATATTACAGCAGGTCACGTTATCATTTTGAGTTTGGTAAGTTTGATTTTCTTCTTTAAATCAGCGATGGGAATGGGAGGAGCAGCTGCGGGAGTTGGATTAGCAGTACCTTTTGTATTCGCCTTGAACTTACTAGAGTTGTTTGTATCATTCTTACAAGCCTTTGTATTCTCTTTATTAACTGCCTTATATATTGGTAGTGCTGTGGAGGACCACGAAGATCATGAGCATGGACATGAGCATGCTACCATGTAAACACAGAAAATAGAATCCACGCAAGCTGGATTTACAGATAAATATTTTTATTTTTTAACATTTTAAACGTTAACGTAATGGGTGCAGGAATCGCAGCTATCGGTGCTGGTTTAGCAGTAATTGGAGCAGGAATGGGTATTGGACAAATTGGTGGAAAAGCAATGGAAGGTATCTCTCGTCAACCATCTGCAGCTGGTGACATTCGTACAAATATGATTGTAGCAGCAGCTCTTGTTGAGGGTGCAGCACTTTTTGCAATCGTTGTAGCTTTATTGGTTGTATTGTTGAAATAATACAGTACGTCAATAGTCAAGAGACGAACAAAAAATGAACTTAACTGGTAGCGATTGGCTATCAGTAAGTTTTTTTTAATGTTGAAAAATTACAGAAGATTTTAATTATACTATAAAATATACGATAAAATGATTTTTCTATCATCAGGTTTCCCCGTATTGAATCCAAGTGTGGGACTACTTTTTTGGACACTTTTGATTTTTATCTTAGTTTGGTTGTTTTTGAGCAAGTTTTTCAAAAATATCGTTCAAGCCTTAGAAGATCGTGAAAACTTTATTGACGGTTCTTTAACGAAAGCTAAAGAAGCAGACGCTGCCTTAGAAGGCATGGAAGCTAAAAAAGTAGCTTTGATCAAAGAAGCAGAGCAAAAAGGGTTGGAAATTCTTAGAGAAGCAGAAGCGATCAAGAAAACAAAAATTGCTGAAGGTGAAACTAGAGGCAAAGAACGTGAGAAAAACATCTTAGAAGCTGCAGAGCAAGATAAGAAAAACCGTATGAGAGAATTGGAAACAAATATCCAAAATCAAATCGGTCAATCTTCTTTAGATATAGCTAAGAAGTTGTTGAAAAGAGAATTAGAAGGAAATCATGAGGCTTTTGTACAGTCTCAGATCACCAACTTAAAGAAAGAAGTAGCTTAATTTTAATTAAGAATTTAAAACAAAGTGCTTTTGAGGTGCTTTGTTTGCCATTTATAAATTCTAAATATGTCAATTTTAAGAATTGTATCAAGATATGCCAAATCAATCTTCGATTTAGCTAAAGCAGACGGAAACTTAGACCAAGTTCATGACGATGTTATGAATGCTTGGGAAGTTGCCAAAAACGAAGAATTTGTAGATTTCTTGAAGAGTCCTATTATCCCTGTCAATAAGAAAAAGGATGTTATCGATGCTGTATTTGCTAAGAGCGATAAGCATTTGGTAAAGACTTTTCATGTGATGATAGAGCATAAGCGTGAGTCATATATGGGCGACTTCTGTCGCACTTTTCACCTTATGTACAACAAAGAAAAGCATGTTTCTGCTGTTCGTTTGACGACTGCTGTCGAACTGAGCGAAGAGACGATTAAAGATCTACTAGAGACGTTTAAAACCAAAGGTTTGTTAGAACCTCAAGTAGAACTTATAAAAGAGGTTAAGCCATCTATTATTGGTGGTTTCATCTTGGAGTTTGACGGTCAAATTTACAATGCAAGTTTGTTGCACCAATTAGACCAAATGAAGAAGCAATTTAGTGAAAATCTGTATACCAAAAATATATAAAAATGGCTAACGTAAAACCAGACGAGATATCTGCAATCTTAAAAGAACAAATCAGCGGATTTGATACTCAGTCTAAATTAGAAGAACAAGGTACCGTACTAGAAGTTGGTGATGGTATTGCGCGCGTTTATGGTTTAAATAATGTAATGTCAGGTGAGCTAGTAGAATTCGAAAATGGAGTTCAAGCGATCGCACTTAACTTAGAAGAAGACAACGTTGGTCTAGTATTGATGGGTGCTGCTGAAAAAATCAAAGAAGGCGATAAAGTTAAGCGTACTGGAAAAGTTGCTTCTATTGAAGTAGGTGAAGGTATTCTTGGTCGTGTTGTTAATACTTTGGGAATTCCTGTAGATGGTAAAGGTGCTATCCAAGGAAAAACTTATGCAATGCCTTTGGAGCGTAAAGCCCCAGGTGTAATTTACCGTCAACCAGTAACGGAGCCATTGCAAACTGGTATCAAAGCAATTGACTCGATGATTCCTGTAGGAAGAGGACAACGTGAGTTGATTATTGGTGATCGTCAGACTGGTAAAACAGCCATTGCCATTGATACAATCTTGAATCAAAAAGAATTTTACGATAAAGGTGAGCCTGTCTACTGTATTTATGTAGCGATCGGACAGAAAGCTTCTACAGTAGCTCAAATTGCTCAAACCTTGGAAATGAAAGGCGCTTTAGCGTATACAACAATTGTTGTTTCTGCGGCTTCTGATCCTGCTCCTCTACAATTTTACTCTCCATTTGCGGGAGCTGCTATTGGAGAATTTTTCCGTGATACTGGTCGCCCAGCATTGATTGTTTATGATGATTTGTCTAAACAAGCTGTTGCTTACCGTGAGGTATCTTTGTTACTACGTCGTCCTCCAGGACGTGAGGCGTACCCTGGTGATGTATTCTACCTTCATTCTCGTTTGTTGGAGCGTGCTGCAAAAGTTATCAACAATGATGCTATTGCAAACGATATGAACGATGTTCCTGTTTCTTTGAAAGAAGCTGGTTTGATTAAAGGTGGTGGCTCATTGACTGCTTTGCCAATTATCGAAACGCAAGCGGGTGATGTTTCTGCTTATATCCCAACCAATGTAATTTCGATTACAGATGGTCAAATTTTCTTGGAATCTAACTTGTTTAATGCAGGTATTCGTCCAGCGATTAACGTAGGTATTTCGGTATCTCGTGTAGGTGGTAACGCTCAGATTAAACCAATGAAAAAAGTATCTGGTACCTTGAAACTAGATCAAGCTCAATACCGTGAGTTAGAGGCGTTCTCTAAGTTTGGTTCTGACTTGGATGCTGCAACTAAAGCAGTTCTAGACAAAGGGGTTAGAAACGTAGAGATCTTGAAACAAGCTCAATACTCTCCAGTACCTGTAGAACAACAAGTAGCAATTATTTACTTGGGAACTAAAGGTTTGGTCCAAGACGTAGCTGTGGAGCGTGTGACGGAATTTGAAACGTTCTTCTTGGCTAAACTACAAGAACGTCACGAAGATATCTTAGTGAATTTCCGTGGAGGTAAATACGATAAAGCTGATTTAGCTAAGTTAGAAGCTTTGGCTAAGGAATTAACAGCTAAATTTTAAGCGTAATAATATTAGTTGTAGAGGTTGGATTCAGGATCAAATGCTGAATCCAACTTCTGATTAACTATTAGGATAAAATAAAGAATAAAAATGGCAAACTTAAAAGAAGTAAGAGAACGTATTGTCTCTGTTAAATCTACTCAGCAAATAACAAAAGCTATGAAAATGGTAGCTGCTGCTAAGCTGCGTCGTGCGCAACAGGCTATTGTAGAAATGCGTCCTTATTCCAACAAGTTGAGTGCTATGTTATCTAACATCCTTTCTAATTTGGAAGGCGATGCAAGTACTTCTTTTGGTGTTGAGCGTCCAGTTAAAAATGCCTTGGTTGTTGTCGTAACGTCTAACAGAGGTTTGTGTGGAGGTTTTAATACCAATGTTTCTAAATTGGGTATTGAACTATGTGAAGGTAAGTACGAAGCGCAATACAAAGCAGGAAAATTGACCTACCTTTTTATTGGTAAAAAAGGATATGACTACTTGAAGAACCGTGTGCCTGGCGCTATTTTGAATACCGAGCACATGAATATCGTTGGTAAAACGTTTGGTTTTGAAGATTCTTCAAAAGTTGCTAGTGAATTAATGGCTTCTTTTGAAGAAGGTGTCTATGATTCAATTGATATCATATATGCTCAGTTTAAAAATGCAGCGATTCAAAACTTCACCATAGAGCCCTTCTTGCCTGTTGCTAAACTAGAAGTAACGGAAGATAGCACGGATGAAAAGGCAGACTTTATCTTTGAGCCAAATAAAGAAGAATTATTAGAGTACTTGGTACCTACTATTCTGAAAACACAGTTGCACAAAACAATTCTTGATTCTAATGCTTCTGAGCAAGGTGCTCGTATGACAGCAATGGAAAATGCAACAGAGAATGCAGAAGACTTGTTGAAAGAACTTAAAATTAACTATAACAAAGCTCGTCAAGAGGCTATTACTGCTGAGATTTCTGAAATCGTTGGGGGTGTGGCTGCATTGGAAGATGCTTAGTCCTGTAGATAGATACTTTTATAAAAAAGGGCTTGTAGTGAAAACTGCAAGCCCTTTTTTTGTATATTATGTCTTGTTATAAGCAGTAAGTCAACCAAATTTTAACTGTTTTCTGCCTTGAAATAAGCCTTTCTATTTTGTTTACTCGACGATCTTCTATGTTGCTGGAAAAGGCTTGTCAGTGCGTTTACTGTTTTAGCCAAAAGGCTTGTTTTGTGCAGATGGATTTAGATCTGAAAATCATGTTTGGTAAATTTCCTTTATATCGTTCTCTAAGATAAATGATTGCTGTTGTCGTTTCGGTTTGTAATAATTGCTTATATTGTATCACAGAATCTACCTAGTTGCGCTGAGTCTTTGTTAATACGTAAGATCGCTTTGTTAGTCGCTAAGCTCCTGAGCGCTGCGCTTTAGTTCGCTTTCTTTGGGTTTTCAACGGAATAATGATACAGAATCAAGCTGATAAAATGGTGTTTTTTGATTTTCAATCGAAAAAGGACCAAACTATTAATAAAAAATATCGATATGAAAAATTGTATTTGTTGTCTGAGTATTTTGATTTTGAGTAGCCTAGTCGCTTGTACTGGTTCCGAAAAACCAGAGTCTTCTAAACAAGCTGAATTGGTAACAATAGACCCTGCCACTCGACTTGGTGCGGCAACAAAGGTTGTTACCAATACGAGTAATGACAGTACCTTGGCCTTAGAGGTTACTGAAAAAGAAAAATCGGCGCATTTACTCTTTGCAATAGAAAAAACAAAAGCACTGAAGAAAATTTATGCTGCAAAAGAGTCGGGAACAGAAACATATGTCGAATCGATTCCCTTTGCAACATTTCTGGGCGTTCCTGTCGAATTAGGTGCTTTAGAAATCATCCAACTGGAGGATCAGTCTATGCGTGTTTATGCCGACTATTTTGCTGGAGAACCGATTGGCGGAAAGTTATTTTTTATTGAAAATAATGCTTTAGTTGCTATTGAGGTGATTCAAATTAAAGAAAAAGTAACGGAGAACGGGACTTCCATACGAGATAAAAGTACGCATATTGTATATTACCATGAGGATGCATTATTGTCTGTCGTCGATTTGGCAACCAACAAGGAATTAGAAGCAAACAGTGTGGCATGGCTTGAGGAAAATTTGGCAGATTGGGAATTGGTGAAAACGCATATTAATACATTATAGAAGCAATGAGTATGAATGAATATATTGATCTATATATTCCCCAGATCGAAGCAGGAATGAGCTACGAAGCTGTAAGAGCTTTAGCGATTAAAAATGGTCTTAGTGGGAAAGAACTGAATGTATTGATGCGTGCATTGGATCGGCATATTTTGGAACGAGACGAAAGGTATGCAGCGCGTCGCCAAGCGAAAGAAAGTATGTGGATTGGAATTGCAGTTTGTGTGATTGCGGGCATGATGTCTTTGTATGCCTTATTCGATTCAGAAGGGCATTATATTTATATCGTGTATTGTATTTTTGGAGGCGGTGTTCTTATTTTTTATAATGGCTTGCAGAAGATAAAGTACTTGAGAAAGGAATAGGAAGAGGGCTTGTGAGCGGCTGATCGCCTTGTTCTTTTGGAGCGCAAAAGAGGAGGGCAGGAATTAAAATAAGAAGATCGAATGAAAAAAACATTTAATAGTATTTTAGATCGAATGACCTATTTGTTGAACGAGCTAGGAATTGCTTATGATGCGATTCGACGGGACCCACAAATATATCGAAGCCAAACGGAGCAGTACGAGCAGGGATTACACAGCGAATACAATGGGCAAGTGGTGGAAATTACGGTACAAGCAACTCGTTTGGTCGATACAGGAAGTACTCGAAAATATCAAGGTTTAGGCTTGCCTAAATTTCACGCTTTAGCTTTTGATTGGTCTATCGTTTTTAGTGTGCTCTTGGCTAAGAATACCTCTAATTTGACCTTGGTTTTAACGAAAGAAACGACTCAACATAAATTAACCAAGTTATTTTGGCAGCGAGATTTGGAAGTGTTTAGCGAGGCGTTTGATGCTAAGTTTTGGATACAGAGCAACAATGCCTATGCTTACGGAATGCTGTTGGATGCAGCCTTGCAAGAACAGTTATTGTCAAATGTTGATTTTTTTGGCAAGTTAGAAATTCAGCAGAATAGGATTCATTATAAAGAGTCCTTGTTAAAACAAAAAGAACTAGAAGCTGCTGCGATTAAAACGCATTATAAATCTATGTTAGCGATTTGCTTGACCTTAGCAAAAAAAGTGGCCGAATGGGAACCCCCCTTAGGTGCTTAGACTAGCTGTTTAGTGGCGATCAGTTGCTTTCTTAGGAAGGCCCAATAGAGTGTTTCTATATATTTTATTTAAACGAGCGTTATTTTCAAAAACTAAAGTTGTATCTTACAATACTCCGTTGATTTTTATGTTTTTTATAAAAAACATAAAAATCAACGGAGTATTAATCTTAGTATTCCTCAAAAAAACACCAATTTAATAGCATTTCTACAGGAAATAATGGGGGATTCAACCATTTCTATTAGAGAATACAAAAGCAATTTATGCTCCGTCGATTATTTGTTAAAGAGACATTTGAACACATAGAAGAGGAATTGAGGTCTGTTTACCAAGTGCTGGGAATAGAAGCGCAAGAATTAAAAGTAAGAAAACAAGCCGCAACCTACTCTAAACCTTATAGCTATATAGCAGAAGGAAGCCTTGAAGGACACCACTTTGTGTTGAGTTTGCGGCACACTCCCTTAAAAGTACAGGACGGCAAACAGCAATTAGAATTGATCCTTCAATGTGAAAATTCGGATTGGAGGACGCTTGTGTTCCGAAAAAAAAATGCCCCTCAATCAAATACTAAAAAAATATTGGGTATCGAAGGTATGACTCAATTGAAAAATGTTAACTTGGATAAGTTAATCATAGAGTCAAGCGATATGGACTGGACTGAAAGATTGTTTGATCTTTCGTTGGGGAAAAAAGCAGCGATTATGGCTGAAATTAAGTTTTCTTCTTTTGTATTGGAACGAAAACGCTTGTATATACAAATGCCTTGGTTGCCAGATGATTTCTCAAAAAGGCAAGCATTGGTTCAAATACTAGATTTTTCGATTTCTTTGATAAAAAAAATAGATACCTAATCTTATTTCTTGACTGTTCCCTATAGACGAATACTT
>CACVAQ010000443.1 GCA_902727865.1 uncultured Aureispira sp.
AACCCGAACTAAGCGAACTAAAGCGTAGCGCTCAGGAGCTTAGCGACTAACAAAGCGACCTCACGTAAGTAACAAAGGCTCACGACCACGACCACGAAGTAGCAGCGTAGCTAAGTAGCAGCGCAGCGAAGTAAAAACTAAAAACCACGCAGTAGCAGCGCAGCTAACATTAAGCGTAGCGCTCATGAACCGAACGGAGTGAGCGCACGAGCAAAGCGAGCTAACAAACGTAGTGAACTAATCAACGGAGTATTATAGAGTCATAATGTGTAATAAAAAAATAATTTTACGCCCTTCTTTTGACCGATCAGCCAAAGAAAAGTTATATTATGACGTAGAATCAACGGAACCATTGACCGAAAAACAATGGTCATTAAACCAACTCCATTAATCAGCGATTAACAAAACAATCATTTTAAATGAAACTAATAGACTCTTTTGGCTTTTTTCTATTTGGTGCTCTGGTAGGCGCTTTTTTATATGCCAACTACTTTGGTGGTCCCCAAAAAACAAAAGACCCCATGCCTGACATCAATCAACATATATTATTAGAACGGGTAAAAAAGGTAGCCAAATTAATTACAGTAGAAGGAGAATTTTCCAACATTCATCAATACAATGACTCCTATTGGTCAGACGTTTCTTTTCTAAGAAAAAAAGCCATTATCAAAGTTAATGCTCGTGTCTCGGTTGGTTATAATTTGAAAAAAGCGCAATTTGAAGTCGATGCAGAAAACAAAGTATTGCGAGTCAAAAATTTGCCAGACCCTGAAATATTGTCCATCGACCATGAGTTAAAATATTACGACATTCAAGAAGGTATGTTTAATTCCTTTACAGAGGAGGAGTTAACTAGTATTGGTGTTGTTGCTAAGAAAAAACTACACAAAGAGGCTTCGCAAGGTCCTTTGATGGAGCAAGCAAAGGAGGAAGGCATCGAAACGCTTGAAATTATCAAAATCTTGGTCGAGCAAGCAGGTTGGCGTTTTGAAGTGCAAAACAATGTTGTAGAGCCCAGCCCCGAAAATAAAAAATTGCTAGATTCTATCAAAATTGCGTTGCCAACCAATAAGAATGGAATCGATAGCTTAAAAGACTAAGCTTAAGCTGCTTAAATCCCCCATTACTCCGTTGAAAAATCGTATTAGTTTATTGCATGAGTGCTTCGCTTTGATTATCAGTAGTATGTTCCCTCATCGAATAAAACACTAAAAGGCTGATAATCAAACTAATGCAAGATGCTTTTTTATGTTTTTCATAGAAAAACTAAAAAATAAACGGAGTATTAATCCCCAATATGCGCTTATAAAACACAGCCTTCGAACTTCGCAATACGACTAGCGGTTCGTTTTCTTCTTTATTTTCTATTCAAAACAATTTATTTTTTAATTTTATAACTGTATTTTAACGCTTTCATCAATCAAATCAATACTTCGTGAGATTAACTTTGTTAACGCTACGCTTATGGGCGCTGTGCTTTTAGTACGCTGTTTCTACAAGATTTTAGTTTTTTAATAAAAAAATATCTTGTATTAGAGTAATTATCAATTCATTCATGTTCTGACAATTTAAAAGCCATTTAGCTAAAATCAACCTAGTACAATTTAGCTACGCTGAGCCTTTGTCAATAGGTGAAATCGCTTTGTTCGGGTTCTCTACGAAGTATCGTTAAATTAAACAGTTAAAAAATAAATTATGGACCAACAACTCAAAAAATTAATCGACGAAGAAGGAAACCTAATTAGTCCTATTCTACCAGAAGAGGTAAAGAACTATCTTATTGACATAGATGGTACTATTACAGAAGATATTCCGAATGAAGAACCAGAGCGCATGGGAACCTGTGCCCCTTTTCCTGATGCTTTGGAGACTCTAAACAAGTGGTATTCCGAAGGACATCGTATCTGTTTTTTCACTTCTAGAACAGAGGCACATCGGGCAGTAACAGAAATGTGGTTAGAAAAAGAAGGTTTTAAGTACCATAGCTTGCTAATGGGAAAGCCTCGTGGGGGCAATTATCATTGGATTGATAACCACATGGTAAAGGCGACTCGCTTTAAAGGAAAGTTTACAGATTTGATTCTAAAAGAAAAAACGATCGAAGTTTTTAAAGATTAGTAACAAAACTTGCAAAGTAGATTTTTATTTCTATCTTTGTAACCGCTTTTGAAATAAGACAATAATTAAAATACAATAGAATAATGAAACGTACATTTCAACCTTCGAATCGCAAACGTAAGAACAAACACGGATTTCGTGAACGCATGAGCACAAAGAACGGTCGTAAGACTCTAGCTGCTCGTCGTAAAAAAGGACGTGTTCAATTGACTGTTTCTGACGAAAAACGTGGTCTCAAATAATCCTTTACTTTAAGTAGTATCGGAGAAGAATAAAAAATTCGTCTAACTCAATAGAGTTAGACGAAATTTTTATGTCCTATAGCTTCGTCTTCGAATTGGATTCCGTCTATACAAATATAGTATTTAGCTAATATATACAACGTATTTATAGAAAGAGAGCGTATTGATGAATCAATACGCTCTCTTATATTATAAGGTCTTGGTTGTAAGCTACTCTAAGCTTTCTTTGGTGATATGAACCAACCATTGATTGTTCTCTTTTTTTAAGATTAAAGGTCTTGTCTCAAAAGCTCCTTTTTCATCACAACAAATTTGGCAGCTTGCAATATCTCCAGTTGCTTCTGCTGTAATGGCACAAGTTGCTTTTTTTAATAACTTTAATTGCCCTGCATTTTCCTCTTTTGCAGTTTCTTGCGCTTCCTTAGACAGCAAGTCATTTAGATTCTGAAGCAAACTAATTACTTGTATCGTTTCAGGCGTTCCTAATTGTTTTGCCTGTTCGTAATCGTTATTTGCCAAGGCTTTGCAAAAAGCAAGCGAAACACTTTTTGGATTCTTATAATTTACTTTTTTAGAACCAGCACAGGCATTAAACAAGAAGAAGAACAGCAACAGAAAACCTATCCACTTAGGAACAGTAAAGAAATAAGATGAACATTTGAATAATCTTTTTGCCTCAAATTT
>CACVAQ010000444.1:0-10249 GCA_902727865.1 uncultured Aureispira sp.
TCTGTAGAACAATTTGACCTGTTACGTTACTTACTTGAAGGCTTGCTTCTTCGTAGGTTTTACCAAAATCTACCGTAATTCCTTTCCTCGTTGGATTTGGATAAACGCTTAGGGGCATTGCTTGGTTGCTTATCCCACTGTTGTTTAAAACAGCTGATTTTTCAGCCAAAGCTCCAGTCATAGCATTAGGATGCTGTGCCAGGCGAGGAGTCGTACAATTGGTACTAAAGGATACTCCTGCATCTATACTTGTCCAGTTTCCTGTAGAATAATTTACGTTGTCTACTTCAATACAAGTTAGGTTAGGATTGGTCTCTGCACCAAAAGAAACAATACGAGTATTGTTTCCATTCTTGATATTCAAGCTAGTCAACTGATTACCTCTACAATGTACCTTTTTTAAATTTACATTTCGAGTCAAATCCAAGGTAGTCAACTGATTATTAAAAATATACAAATCCTCTAATAAAACATTTTGACTTAGATCTATAGCAGTTAATTGATTAACATGACAGATTAAACGTGTCAAATTCGGATTCTGAGTCACATTCAAACTAGTTAAGGGATTAGAAGGACATGCTAATTGTGCTAAAATTGTATTGTGAGTCAAATCTAGACTAGTTAAATTATTCGAAGAACAAGTGAGCCACATTAAGCTTGTGTTTTGAGTCACATCTAGACTAGTTAAGTCATTACCAGAACAAGTGAGCCAGTCTAAGCTTGGGTTTTGAGTCACATCTAGACTAGTTAAATTATTCCAACCACATTCAAGAGATACCAAACTCGGATTCTGAGTCACATCCAGACTGGTTAAATTATTATTCTCACAAAACAATATTTCTAATTTTGTATTTTGACTAACATCTAGGCTACTTACTGGATTATTATTAGCCAATAGAGTTTCAAGGTTGACAAACGCTTCTAGTCCTGTATAATCGGCTATATTCTCATCAGAACAAAAAATACCTCCAGAGTAATCCAGCGCTTCCGCAACTTGAATTTCGGAATCTCCATTTACATTAATCGATGTATTGGCAAGCAAAATAGCCTTAAAGTTAGCATCTGGAATGTAGACCACTGGAAGAACTAACGCACAATGATTTCTAAATGATGTTACTGGATCTATTCTCGTCCAATTTGCGGTAGAATAGTTGGCATTATCTACTTCAATACAAGTTAGTAGTGGCGTACGTCTTGCACCAAAGAAGGTAAAGTTCCTATTATTCCCATTCTTTACATTTAAGTTCGTCAAATTTGGATTAGAGCCACATTCTACGATGGTTAAATTCGTGTTTTGACTTAAATCTATGCTAGTTAAATCATTCGAAGAACAATCGAGTTGAGTCAAATTCAGGAATGCTTCTATTCCTGTTAGATCAGTTATGTTTTCAAAATAACAGCTAATTTTTCCATTAAAAGACAATGCTTCTGATACTTGAATTTCATTATCTCTATTTGCATTAATTCGTGTATATCTTAGTAAATACGCTTTAAAGTTAGGATCTGGAATATAGACCACTGCTACACAAGAAGTACTAAAGGATGCTCCTGCATCTATTCTCGTCCAGTTTGTGGTAGAATAGTTGGCATCATCTACTTCAATACAAGTTAGATTAGGATTGGTCTCTGCTCCAAAGGCTGTAATCCTAGTATTGTTTCCATTCTTGATATTCAAGCTAGTCAACTGATTTTCTCTACAGTATACGCTTTCCAAATTCACATTCTGCGTCAAGTCCAAGCTAGTTAACTGATTTTCAAAAGCATACAAGGCCCCTAGTGAAACATTTTGACTTAGATCTATACTCGTTAATTGATTCGTTCTAAAGCTTAAATATAGCAAGTTCGTATTTTCCGTCACATCCAAGCTAGTTAACTGATTATTAGCACAGTCTAAGATTTCTAAACTTGCATTTTGAGTCACATCTAGATTAGTTAAACTATTTCCAAGACAATTGAACCACCTTAAGCTTGTATTTTGACTGACATCTAGACTAGTCAGTTGATTATTGTTCGCACTAAAAGTCAGCAAATCTGTATTTTGACGCACATCTAGACTAGTCAAGTTATTATCAGAACATTCCAAATCTGTCAAACTCGTATTTTGAGTCACATCCAGACTGGTTAAATTATTATTATCACAATACAGCAAAAGTAAGCTTGGGTTGTGAGTCACATCTAGGCTGCTTGCTGGATTATCATTCGCACTAAAGTATCTTAGGTTGACAAAGGCTTCTAGTCCTGTATAATCGGCTATATTCTCAGAATCACAAGAGATACTTCCAGTGAAAGCCGTTGCCTCTGTCACTTGAATTTCGGAATCTCCATTGGTATTAATTCCTGCATCGGCAAGCAAAATAGCTTTAAAATTCGCATCTGGAATCGTTACCACTGGAGGAATCAACGAACAATTTGTACTAAATGATGCTCCTGCATCTATTCTCGTCCAGTTTGCGGTAGAATAGTTGGCATCATCTACTTCAATACAAGTTAGTAGTGGCGTACGTCTTGCACCAAAATAGGTAAAACTAGTATTATTTCCATTCTTGATATTTAAATTCACTAGTTGTGGATTAGAGCCACATTCTACGATAGTTAAGTTCGGGTTTTGACTTAAATCTATGCTAGTTAAAGCATTCGAAGAACAATCTATTTGGGTTAAGTTTAGAAACGCTTCTATTCCTGTTAGATCAGCTATGTTTTCAAAATAACAGCTAATTTTTCCATGAAAAGACAATGCTTCTGACACTTGAATTTCATTATCTCTATTGGCATTAATTCGTGTATACCTTAGTAGATAGGCTTTAAAGTTAGGGTCTGGAATATGAACTACTGGTGCCGTACTCACAGTACAATTGGTACCAAATAAAGTTCCTGGACTAATATTTCTCCAGTTTCCCGCAGAATAGTTTACGTTGTCTACTTCAATACAAGTTAGCAGTGGCGTACTTCGTGCATCAAAATAGGTCAAATTACGATTGTTTCCGTTTCTGACACTTAAACTTATTAATTGCGGATTAGAGCCACATTCTACTCTGTTTAGGTTCGTGTTTTGACTTAAATCTATTCTAGTTAAAGCATTCGAAGAACAATCGAGTTGAGTCAAGTTCACAAATGCTTCTATTCCTGTTAGATCAGTTATGTTTTTAAAATGACAGCTAATTACCCCATTAAAAGCCAATGCTTCTGACACTTGAATGTCAGTATCGCCATTTGTATTAATTTGTGTATGATTGAGTAAATACCTCTTGAAATTAGCATCTGGGATAGACACAACGGGCCCGCCAGAAGCACAACTAGCGCTAAAAAAGGTAAGAACATCTATGTTCGTCCAGTTTGTGGTAGAGTAGTTGACATTGTCTACTTCAATACAAGATAGGTTGGGGTTATTGTTTGCATAAAAAGTGGTAAGACTAATGTTATGTCCATTTTTGACATTTAAGCTATTGAGTTGATTCGAACCACAACGTACCGCTGTTAAATTCGAATTTTGAGTCAAATCTAGGCTTGTCAATAGATTCGAGGCACAGTTTACATTTGTTAAACTCGTGTTCTGGCTCAGATCCAAGCTACTGAGTTGATTCGAACTACAGGTTAAGGTTTCTAAGCTTGGGTTTTGAGTCAAATTTAAATTCGTCAGTAGATTAGAGTAACACCATAGAACGGTTAAAGCCGTATTTTGACTGACATTTAAGCTACTTATTTGATTTGCATAACACCATATACTTGTTAAAGCTGTATTTTGACTAACATCTAAACTACTTAAATTATTGTTATTACATCTCAATAGTATCAAGTTCGTATTCTGCGTTATATCTAAACTTGTGAGCGAGTTGTTCGAACAGTAGAAATGCGTTAAAGCTGTATTTTGACTGACATCTAAGCTCCTTAAGTTATTAGAAGAACAAACCAACTGTATCAAGTTCGTATTTCGGGTTACATCTAAACTCGTTAATTGGTTGGAAGCACAATATAAATAGGTCAACCTAGTGCCCTGAGGTAGAGTTAAGCTCGTCAGTATATTTGACGTACAAAATAAGGTCACCAAACTTGTATTCTGAGTTAGATCTAGGCTAGATAAATTATTTGCATCACAATATAACCTCCTAAGGTTGACAAATGCTTCTATTCCCGTTAAGTCCTCTATCGCTTTATTTGAACAAGTTATCGTTCCATTAAAAGCTGAAGCTTCCGAAACTTGAATTTCATCATCTCCATTGGTATCAACACCTGCTTCACGAACCAAATACGCCTTAAAGTTCGCATCTGGAATGTGTACATTTTGAGCATTTAAAGTGCTTGCTCCTAGGCATAAAGTTAAGCCTAAAATTAACAACGTCGTTATTTTATTCATATAATGGTTTTTTTTAACAAAAAAATGAAAAAATTTAGTTAAAAGGGTAATTAAAAAATGTTGTAAGTAAATGATTTATTGCTTGCTTAAACACCAACAATAAAGGAACTTACAACGGGGGGGCTGCAAAAGTATAGAAATAAAATAAATAAAAAAACCAATTACTTTTTTTAACAAATTGATTTTAAACGAATTTGTTTTTCATTTCACCACAAAGTAGGTATTCGGAATATAATTTCTATATTTCTATTTCATCGAAACATTATTCCATTGATGCAATCTACTTCTTTAGCTAAAAAAATTATTCTTGGCTATGAAATCCTAAAAAAAATAATAACCCGCTTAAAGAGCATCCGTTTTTCACGAATACAACTACAAACAAACAAGCGAGGCAAAAAAAAAGAGGCGATCTTTTCAGATCGCCTCTTGTCTTATGTTGGTCACTTAAAAAAAGAACCAAAAGAACTTACTCTTTAATCACTTTGAGTATAGTGCTTCCTTCTTCTGTTTGAATGTGTATAAAATAAACTCCTGCCGCACCTTCTAACGCTAGGCTTGTTGTCGCACGATTTTCCAGTTGTTTACTCAGAACAATTTGTCCTGTTAAGTTGCTTACTTGAATCGTTGTAGCGGTGTAGGTTTTACCAAAATCTAAGGTTATTTCTTTGGTTGTTGGATTTGGATATGCGCTTAGATTCATTGCATTGTTACTTATTCCAGTGTTGTTTAAAACAGCTGCTTTTTCAGTCAAAGATCCATTTATAGCATTAGGACGCTGTGCCAAACGAGCAACAGAACAATCATTGCTAAAATAAGCGGTAGAATCTATATACGTTGCCCAACTATACACAGCGTAAAGAGAATCATCTACTTCTATACAAGTTAAGTTAGGGTTGCTTAAAGCGTCAAAACTTAGGAGATTAATGTTATTTCCATTTTTGACATTCAAGCTACTTAATTGGTTCGTACTACAGTACATGTCCGTCAAATTTACATTTTGACTCACATCCAGACTAGTTATTTGATTTTCATTACAATACAACCATTCTAGTAAAATATTTTGACTTACATCTAGACTCGTTAATTGATTCGTCGTACAATATAAAAATTTTAAGCCTAGATTTTGAGTCAAATCCAAACTAGTTAACTGATTGTTAAAACACCATAACTCTGTCAAATTCGTATTTTGAGTCACGTCCAAACTAGTTAAGTTATTGCCATAACAATACAACCATTCTAAGTTTGTATTTTGACTGACATCAAGACTAGTCAGTTGATTATCGTCAATAGAAAAAGTAACTAAATTTACATTTTGAGTTAAGTCGATACTAGTTAAATTATTGTAAGGACATCTCAATTCTGTCAAATTCGTATTTTGCGTCACATCTAGACTAGTCAAGTTATTGCCATCACAGTGCAACCATTCTAAGTTTGTATTTTGACTAACATCTAAGCTCCCTGACGGATTACCATCACAAGTAAAACCAGTCAAATTCACAAAAGCTTCTAGCCCTGTATAATCGGCTATACTAGAATAAGAACAATACACACTTCCAGTGTACCCCACCGCTTCCGTAACTTGAATTTCAGTATCTCCATTTAGATTAATCGCTATATCTGCAAGCAAAATAGCTTTAAAGTTAGCATCTGGAATGTATACAACTGAAGGAGAAGTTGACGTACAGCTATTGCTAAATGATGCGCCTGCATCTATGTTCGTCCAGTTTGCTGTAGAATAGGCTGCGTTGTCTACTTCAATACAAGTTAAGTTCGAATTATTATTCGCATAAAAAGTTGTAATACTAGTATTATTTCCATTTTTGACATTCAAGCTACTGAGTTGATTCGTACCACAACGTACCGTTGTTAAACTCGTGTTTTGACTCAAATCAAAACTTGTCAATAAATTAGAAGCACAATTTAACGTTGTTAAACTTGTGTTCTGGCTCACATCCAAGTTACTGAGTTGATTAAAACTACAGGTTAAGATTTCTAAACTTGTGTTTTGAGTCAAATTTAAACTGGTCAATAGATTTGAGTAACACCATAGAACGGTTAAAGCCGTATTTTGACTGACATTTAAGCTACTTATTTGATTCGAGTAACACCATAAAGTTGTTAAAGCTGTATTTTGTCTTACATCTAAGCTACTTAAGTTATTGTCATTACATCTAAATAGTCTCAAGTTCGTATTCTGCGTTACATCTAAACTTGTCAACTGGTTCATAGAACAGTAGAAATGCGTAAAGGCAGTATTTTGAGTTACATCTAACGTTGTTAACTGATTAGAAGAACAAACCAACTGTGTCATATTCGTATTCTGAGTCACATTTAGGCTCGTTAATTGGTTGGATGCACAATATAAATAGGTCAAACTAGCGTTCTGCGTTACATTTAAGTTTGTCAGTGAATTTGACGTACAAAATAGGGTCACCAAACTAGTATTTTGAGTCACATTTAGAGCACTTAACTGATTGTAAGCACAATCTAGGTACGTCAAGGCCGTATTCTGAGCCACATTTAAACTCGTTAACTGATTCAGTTTACAACGCAACTGTATCAAGTTCGTGTTCTGAGTCACATTTAGACTCGTTAACTGATTCATGCTACAACGTAACTCAATCAAGCTTGTGTTTTGACTCACATCAATTGTCGTTAAATTATTCGTATCACAATATAACCTCGTGATGTTTACAAACGCTTCGATTCCTGTTAAGTCCGCTATCGTTCTATTGGCACAATTTACTGTTCCATTAAAAGCAGAAGCTTCCGAAAATTGAATTTCAGCATCTCCATTGGTATTAATAGCAGTATGACCTACTAAATACGCCTTAAAGTTAGCATCTGGAATATTTACCACAGAAGCTATTCCAGCACAGGTAGTATTTCTAAATGATGCTACTGGATCTATATTCGTCCAGTTTGCTGTAGAGTAAGGTACATTATCTACTGCGATACAAGCTAGACTAGAATTGTCCTGTGCATAAAAAACAGAAAGCCCCGTATTGTTCCCATTTCTTACATCTAAGGTCGTTAATTGATTGGTGTTACAATATAGTCTTTGTAAACTTCTATTTTGAGTCAGATCTAAAGTTGTGAGCAAATTGTTAGAACAGTATAGTCTTACCAATTTTGTATTTTGGCTAACATCTAAGTTCGTAATTGAATTCTTAGCACAATGCAAAACTACCAATTTTGTATTTTGGCTTACATCTAGACTCGTTAAATTATTTTTATAACAAATTAACTGTATCGCATTTACAAAAAACTCGATACCTGTTAAGTCTGATATATTCATATTAATACAGCTGATTATACCCGTATAATCCATGGCCTCTGAAACTTGAATTTCAGTATCACCATTGGTATTAATAGCCGTATTACCAACCAAGCATGCCTTAAAGTTAGCATCAGGAATGTGTACCGTTAGAGCACTACAATTAGCACTAAAAAATGATCCTGTACCAATATTTCTCCAGTTTGCCGTAGAGTAGTTCACATTATCTACTTCTATACAACCTAATGGTGTATTACTTCTTGCATCAAAGAAAGTGAAGTTGGTATTATTACCATTCTTTACATTTAAGCTACTTAGCTGAGCAGAAGAACAATCTAGTACTGTCAAGCTTGTATTTTGACTGACATCTAAACTCGTTAAATCATTAGAAGAACAATCTAGTTGAGTCAAATTTACAAAAGCTTCTATTCCTGTTAGATCCCTTATGTTTCTAGAGGAACAACTAATTCTTCCAGTAAAAGCCAATGCCTCTGAAAGTTGGATTTGAGTATCTCCATTGGTGTTAATGGCTGTATTTCCTAGCAAGTATGCCTTAAAGTTAGCATCTGGAATCCTTACATTTTGTGTACTCAAATTACAATTGGTATTAAATGAAGCCATAGGATCT
Organism: uncultured Aureispira sp.; assembly: GCA_902727865.1. GTDB lineage: Bacteria > Bacteroidota > Bacteroidia > Chitinophagales > Saprospiraceae > Aureispira. The sequence continues at coordinate 8,257 of CACVAQ010000444.1, forward strand.
ATGCTCGCCCAATTTACGGTAGAATAGTTGGCATCATCTACTTCAATACAAGTTAAATTAGGGTTATTTCTTACTTTGAACGTTGTAATCGCTGTATTGTTTCCGTTTCTTACATTCAAACTATTTAACTCAGCAGAAGAACAATCTAGTACAACTAAATTAGTATTTCGAGCCACATCTAGGCTACTCAATCTTGTCAAATTAGCATACAACCTTTCTAAGTGCGTATTTTGAGACAGATTCAAGCTAAATAGTGGATTACTAGAACAGTATAGTTTGGTCAAGCTTGTGTTGTGAATCACACTTAAGCTACTAATCGAATTCTTAGCACAATGTAACCAGACCAAGTCTCTGTTTTGAGATACATCTAGGCTACTTAAATTATTATCATAACAAACTAACTGAGTCAAGTTCACAAAAGCCTCAACACCTGTTAAGTCTGCTATACTCATACTATGACAATCAATTTTCCCACTAAAAGCTGATGCTTCCGAAAACTCAATCTCGCTATTTTCGTTGGTATTAATAGTCGAGTCTCCGAGTAAATATGCTTTAAAGTTAGCATCTGGAATGTTTACATTTTGAGCTTGTAAAGTAGTTGTTCCTAAGCATAAAGTTAAGCCTAGAATTAACAACGTTGTTATTCTATTCATAATAATGTTTTTTTTAACAAAAAAAAAATTTAGTTAAAAAGGTAATTGCAAAAAAATATTAATAAGTAGTTTATTGGTCGCTTAAATACAAACAATAAAGCGCCTATAGTAGAGGGGGGGAGCACAAAATATAGAAATAAATAAAAAAAAACCTTCAATTACTTTTTTTAACAAATTAAGTTTAAGTTCATTTATTTTTTGTTTTACCAATAAATACAAAATCAGAATATAAGTTTGTTTTTTAAAATTTATTGAAATAATATTTTAATAACAAAATTTAAATCTTCAAAAAAAAAATTACTTTTGGTTAGTAAATTCAAAAAAGTCTTTAAAAAACAGCCTTTTTCTATTAATTGCTGTTGCGCAAGAATTTAAAGAAGTCGCTAAATGTTTGACTATATGCTTTTATCCTTCCTATAGCAGCGCGGCTAAGTAAAAACTAAAAACCACGCAGTAGCAGCGCAGCTAACATAAGCGTAGCACTTATGAACCGAGCAAAGCGAGCTAGTAAACGAATCAACAGAGTATTAAAGTTAGTATAGCATTCTTATTCCATTAAAGCCAACTCTTCCTTCAATTTCTTAGTCAAGCCCTTTACCACCATCGCATAAGAGTGATCGACCAATTCTTTCAAAAAAGAATTTCTCAAACCTGCCTCAAAGTCAACCGTATTCCAATGCTTCTTATTCATATGGTATCCTGGCTGAACGGCATCGTGTTCTTCTCTTAACTCTACCGCTCTATCAGGGTCACATTTCAAATTCACTTTAAAATCTTCACTTCCCAAAGAAGTCAAGGCAAACATTTTGCCCATTACTTTGAATACCAAAATATCTCCACCAAAAGGCAAGCGTTCTTCTGCTCCTGCCTTAGCCAAGCAATAATTCCTCAAATCTTCTATATTCATAGTTTTTTTTATAATTGTTGTCCTTTTTAGCATTACTCCCTTGGAGAGCAGAATTTTATCAAGGCTTTTTTTTGTTTTTTATACTAAAAGAATCCTCTCTGATAAGTTTCTAAAAAGCGCTTCTTGCTGCATTCTTATTTTTTCTACTTAGCTTTGTATTGTTAATACTCCGTTGATTTTTTAGTTTTTCTATGAAAAACATAAAAAAGCATCTTGCATTAGTTTGATTATCAGCTTTTTAAAACTTTGGTGATTAGAAAATCATCTTGCTGATAATCAAACTAATACGATTTTTCAACGGAGTAATGTATTGTATAAAACAGTACTTAGTTGCGCTGCTGAGCATAGATAAAATCAACGAAGTATTCTAGAATACGACTTAGTGGGATTCGTTATGCTGATTGACAATCCATTTCCCTATATTTTCATTCAA
>CACVAQ010000444.1:10349-15148 GCA_902727865.1 uncultured Aureispira sp.
TAAATGCTTAATTCTGTGCAAAAAGAGCAAGCGCAAATACAACGTTTTATTGGATTTTTTTTGTGCTTTGTCTGGCTATTCAGAGCCTACCAAGGCCTCTTGCTATTTCAGCTCCATCAAGCAGCATTCATTTCCGTCAAGGCAGACAATATATTTTGGCTCTATCATGCAGCACAAATACCTACTTTTGTTCTAAAGCACGAGCTTTTTGCCTTGGTACTAGACCTAGCCTGGCTTATCATTGCTATTTTAGGCCTTTTAAAAACACAAAGCCGTTGGTTAACAAGCCTTCTTTACTTACTTGTCCTCAACTATCTAATTATATACAACTCGGCAAGTACACATCATGAACACATTTTAGTTGGTTTGCTATTTTTTGTACCGCTTTTATTCATTCGAGACCAGACGAACTTTGTTTTAATCTTTGCAGGAATTCGCTACTACGCCATTTTCACTTTATTCAGTGCTGGATTATGGAAAGTGCATCGAAGTAGTTTATTTACTCCAAATCAGATGAGTGAAATCTTAAAACATCAGCACATTGACTACTTAATAAGCTACCCTGAAGCTTATTTTAGCCACTTCATAAGCAACTTAATTGCACAGCCCAACCTAGCCAATCTGTTTTGGTATGGAGCTTGGTCTATAGAACTTGCCTTTATCTTGGGTTTCTTCACTCGAAGGTTCGACAAGCTGCTAGGAAGCCTCTTTATACTCTTTTTTATAATGGACTACCTACTCATGCACCTTTGCTTTGTTGAATTTTGTATCTTCGCCCTCGTTTTCTATCCTTGGAAAGGTATTTGGGAACATTATGAAAGTTTATAGATACGCAGATAAATCTAGGTTATCACGGATAAAAATTAACAATATAGATATGAAATACCTTGCCCTATTCATCGTTTTACTGTTCACACAAACGCAAATAGTCGCTCAATCTCCTAGTAAGATAAAAAAAGAAGCAGAAAAATTGCTTTCCGAAGGAAAATACCAGAAATCCTTAACTGAGTACAATAAAATAAAGGAAAAGTACGTAAAGGACATTAACTTAAAGTACAACATCGGGCTTTGTTATTATCATCTTAATAACATGAAAGAAGCTATTGTTTATTTTAAATTTCATGGAGAGCAGGCGAACAAACCAATTGCTAAAACGTATTATTACTTGGCAAGAGCACATCATGCCAAAAATGATTTTAGAGCAGCAGCCTTATATTATAAAAATCACCTTCGAACCTTAAGCTCAGACGACCCAAAACGAGCTCATTTCAAACGGTTGATTATTCAATGTATGAGTGGTCCTAAAGTAGAGCAAATCAATTCGGCAGCGATTGTATCGACTTTGGGCGTAGAAATAAATAGCGCTTATGACGACTACCGAATTTGCTTTAATCCAAGAGTTCCCCATACCTTGTTTTTTTCTTCTAAACGCAGTATTGCTACAGGTGGAAAATTAAACAATCAGAATCAATCCGACCTTGTAAATGGAAGCTACCGCTCAGATATTTACAAATCAACTTTAGAGCAAGGCACTTGGAAACAGCCCCAAGCATTATCAAAAAGATACAACAGCATAATGAGCGAAGACATTATCGGCTTCTTTGACAATGGTTATCAAATGCTACTTCTAAAAGGTTTCTCTGATGGACACAAAGCCGTCGTGAAAGAAAATTACGATGAAGATTCTATTGAAGTCATCCTTCCTTTTGCAAACACAATTCATTCAACGCACTGGGATGGAGATCATTTTTTCATAAACGATAGTAGTATTATTTTTGCCAGTGATCGCCCTGGAGGTTATGGAGGCAGAGATCTTTATTATGCAATTCAGAAGAACAGTATTTGGCAAGTTCCAAATAATTTAGGTCCTGCCGTGAATACAGAACAGGATGAAGCTTCGCCTTTTTTAGCCAAAGATGGTCGAACGCTCTATTTCAGTTCTGATGGCCCTTCATCCATGGGAGGCTATGACATTTACAAAACATTTTTTAAAGATTCCACTAGAACCTGGCAAAAAGCAGAAAACTTGGGCGTTCCAATTAATTCTGCGGCTCATGACAAAGATTTTTTCTTAGACGAAGGAGGACTCAAAGCTTATTTTTGTTCAGACAGAATCGAAGGTTTAGGAGGATTTGATTTGTACTCTGCTTATTTCCGTAGCCCCAAGCAAGAACAATTACAAAAAACCAATGCCCTAAATTTCATTGAGGTTTTAAATATTATTACAGACTTCGTGGATGATAGTAGCAGCAATACCATACAGGAATTAACCCCAGTTGAAAATGGAGGCAGCATCACAAACGACGAAGAAAAAACGATCTACAACATTGCTCCTATTTATTACAATGCTGAAACAGGAAAAATTGAAGGCTCTAGAAACACCATTTTAGCGCTCAAAAAACTCTTAGTCAAACACCCTGAAACTACGATACTTCTTTCTACCCATTCTGACAATAGTGGGAACGAAATAAATGACCTTTATCTAAGCATCAAACAATCGGAAGATCTGTCAAAGGAATTGATAGAAAGTGGCGCACAGAACAAACAAATATGGATTCGTGGTTGCGGTCAAAACTACCCAATTGCCAACAATCAAAATTTTGATGGGAGCCCCAACCCTATTGCCAGCAAAATGAATCGAAGGATTAATATTGAAGTTTACAATATCAACCATCTAAAAGACCAAGTACTCATTCATATGATCGCACCTAAAGTGAGTTCTGTCATGCAAAACAAGGCATACGAACGGTATCAAACCCTTCTAAAAGGGCTGAGTTATAAGGTACAAGTAACCCAAACCTCTACTCTTTTTAACCATTCTATTTTTACGCAATTCCCGCATGCCACCACAGAAAAACACCCTCAGGATGTACGGGTTAAATACATGCTCGGTTTAGAAAAAACATTCGAACAAACAAAACGAATCTTCGATCAAATTGTTCAACAAGGTTTTTCGGATGCTAAAATAATTCCTTACGTGAATGGCATCCGAATGACAGAAAATCAAGTTCAGGCATTATTAACGGAATATCCTGACCTAAAAAAGTTTCTAGCATTTCGTTCTCACTAGACTTCCAACTAAAATAGTAAGCATACTATGCAAAAAAACGATCCCTACGCAGCGCTCCGATACCCAGAATTTAGGCTATTTTTATTGGTTCGATTTGCCTTAGTATTTGCTTGGTCGATGCAATTTGTCGTCATAGAATGGGAAGTGTACCGAATGACCAAAGATCCATTATCATTAGGAATTATCGGCTTGATGGAAGTTGTTCCAGCGATTTCTTTGGCACTTTTTGCTGGGCATTTAGTCGATCAAAAAGAAAAACGCAACTTGCTTATTTTATGTACTCTAGCCTTTTTCGCCCTTAGTGTTGCTCTGTTTTTTATAACCAATCCAATTTACGCAAACGACTCTAGTACCCTCTATTCGATCTATGGCTTAGTTTTTTTTGGCGGTATCGTAAGAACATTTATCAATCCAACCCTTTTTTCTTTAATGGCGCTTATTGTCCCCAAAGAATTATACCCAAACGCAGCGAGTTGGAGTAGTTCTAGTTGGCAAATGAGTGCTGTTTTAGGGCCAGCAATGGCTGGTTTTACGATCTTTTCGCTAGGCACACACACGTCTATGCTTTTAATTCTCGGATGTATTGTCCTCGCATTTGTGTTCTTGATTCAAATCAAATCTAAAGCTATTTTAAACCCTAAAATTGGAGAACCTATTTTTCAAAGTCTGCGAGAAGGGGTGAAATTTGTCTACCAAACCAAGATTATTTTAGGTGCGATCACCTTAGATATGATTGCCGTATTGTTTGGCGGGGCGATTGCCTTGTTGCCCATTTTTGCAACCGATATTTTAGGCGTTGGCTCCGAGGGTTTTGGAATTTTGCGAGCCGCTCCAGCCGTTGGCTCCTTTGTCATTATGTTTGCTGTTGCTTATTTTCCTATTAATAAACATGCAGGTCTAAAACTCTTGTTTTCCATTTTCGGATTTGGAGTTTGTATGATTGTCTTTGGTTTATCGACTAGCTTTTGGCTCTCTGTTTTTGCCCTCTTTATGAGTGGTATTACGGATGGCGTTTCAATGGTCATTCGACAAACGATCTTGCAACTCTATACGCCCGACAATATGCGTGGAAGGGTTTCTTCTGTTAATTCAATGTTTGTCGGTTCTTCTAATGAGTTGGGTGCTTTTGAAAGCGGCTTTACCGCCAAATTAATGGGCACCGTTACGGCCGTTGTCTTTGGTGGGTCGATGACTTTGATAACTGTTGTGTTAACGGGGCTGTTCTCAAAACAAATGCGTACACTCGACTTTCAAGAGGAATTAAACCAGGAAGTAAAAGAAGAAACAGAGCATGGAGAGCATTTGGTTCCTTAATCAGGGTGACTTGATTGATTCTAACTCGTCTTGTAAAAGGTCTATCCTTGTTTTTGATTCTTTGACAGTTTTTGCCAGCCCGACTTTCTACTTAAAAGGTACGACCCAAACCTTACTGCTATGAAAAAGAAAAAGAGTCTGCTTTGGTAAAAATTAGCTGCACTGAATCCTTGAGTTGCCAACCAACCTTAATTTTTTATAAGGCTTGAATTTCTTCTTTGGAAAGCCCTGTGTATTTAACAATTTTTCCGATTGAAATTCCATCCGTTTTCATTTCTTTAGCCACCTCGATTTTCCCTTCAATTTTTCCTTCTTCTTTCCCTTCTTCTTTCGAAGCATCAACCACATTTTTTAAATCACGGTAGTACTTTAAACTTTCTTCGTATTGCTCTTTCTCTTTTGGCGTAAATTTAGC
>CACVAQ010000445.1 GCA_902727865.1 uncultured Aureispira sp.
TATATTAGTTTGATTGTCAATAAGATAGCCTTGAACTGTTGATTTGACTAAATTATTGATAATCAAACTAATATGAAATGGTTTTTATGTTTTTTGGTAAAAAAACTAAAACCTCGGAGAAGCAGCGAAGCTAATCCCACGAAGTATTAAACAAGTAGACTAGGATTTAATTTGTAAATTATGGAAGATTCAAAACAGAAAGAACCTGTTGGAATTATTGGCTCAGGTAGCTTTGGGATGGCAATTGCCAACTTATTAGCAGAAAACGTAGATGTGTTGTTGTATGCTCGTCGAGAGGAAGTTCGTCAAGCCATCGAAAAAAGAGAGGGGCGGTACAGTGTCCTGTCTCCTCGTATTCAAGCCGTTTCTGATTTAAAATTCGTGGCAGACAGTTGCCAGCTTATTTTTCCGATCGTTCCATCTCAGGCGTTTAGAAGTATGATGCAACAACTTAGTCCCTTTCTTTCTCCTACGCACTTTTTGATTCACGGAACCAAAGGACTTGACATTGCCACCTTGGCAGAAGGAGAATCCTTGCATCCAGAACACATCAAGACCATGAGTCAAGTGATTCAAGAAGAAAGCATTGTTTGTCGAATTGGTTGTTTGTCTGGTCCCAATTTATCGAAAGAAATTATGGAGGGGCAGCCTGCGGCAACACTCATTGCCAGTCCTTTTACAGAAGTAATTAAAGCAGGGCAAGCGGTTCTCAAAAGCAACCGTTTTCAAGTTTATGGCGATCACGATATTATTGGTGCGGAACTCGCTGGAGCGCTAAAAAATATCATTGCTTTAGCAGCAGGTATCCTGGGCGGAAAAGGGCTCGGTAAAAACCTTTGGGCGCTACTCGTTACCCGTGGTTTGTCTGAAATGATTCACATAGGAAAAGCGGTTGGCGCTGAAACAAAACCTTTTTTAGGCGTTGCAGGTATTGGTGATTTGGTTGCAACGGCCTCTAGCCCAAATAGTCGGAATTATAAAGCGGGGTATCGTCTAGGACAAGGCGAGACCTTACAAGACATCATGAAAACATCGGTCGATGTGATTGAAGGGGTTAAAACGCTTGAAACGATCCGTGCCTTGGGCGCACATCTAAAAATCACAACGCCTATTGTGGAAATTCTTTACCGAGTATTTTTCAAGCAAATGCCTATTGATACCGCCATCCAAGTCTTAATTACTTATCCTTATGCGGTCGATGTTGACTTTTTATAAAAATGCCCTGTTTTATAAATTTACAAAACAGGACATTTTTTGAAGAAGCACAATGCTTATCATTTCCTAAAATGCAGGACGTGCAGGTTTGTTTCCTAAGACGTCTTCAATTGCTTCCATGACATCTGGAGTCATTTGATCCAACAAATCAATAGAAGTCAAGGTTTCTTGTAAATGGTGCAATTTAGAAGCGCCCAAAAGAACGGTACTAACATTAGGATTACTCAAACACCAAGCGACTGCTAGTTTAGCGACTGAAGTTCCTAAGTCGTCTGCAACCTTTGCCAAACCACGAACGGTATTCAATCGCGCCTCGGTCAAAGAACGCTCTTTCAACCATTCCAAACCGTCCATTTCCAGACGAGTATCTTTTGTACTCGATCCATCAATGTACTTATTTGTTAAGACACCAGATGCCAAAGGAGACCAGATGGTCGTTCCTAAGCCTACCGTCTTATAAATTTGAGAAAACTCTACTTCTACTTTTTCTCTATGGAACATATTGTACTGAGGCTGTTCCATTGTTGGTCCAATCAAACCATATTTTTCAGCCACCATGTGCGCCTCCATCAACTCTTGAGCCGACCATTCAGAGGTTCCCCAATAGAATATTTTACCTTGTTGAATTAAGGTATTCATGGTTCGTACCGTTTCCTCTATAGGCGTGTTTTTATCTGGGCGATGGCAGAAGTATAAGTCCAAGTAGTCTACTTGGAAGCGTCCTAAAGCAGCCTCACAAGCTTCCATCAAATGTTTTCTACTCAAACCTCTTTCATTTGGCAAAGTGTTTCCTTCTCCAAAAAAGGCTTTGCTAGAGATCACATAAGAGCTTCTTCTCCAGCCTTGTTTTTTTAAGATTTTGCCCATGACCAGTTCAGACTTACCATTGGCATAAATCTCTGCATTATCAAAAAAGTTGACCCCTTTATCATAGGCGTCGACCATCAAACTTTCGGCCACGTCATCTCCTATTTGTTTTCCAAAAGTTAGCCAAGACCCCAAAGAGAGTGCACTTACTTGTAACCCTGATTTTCCCAATCTTCTATATTCCATTCTTATTAATTTTCGGGGGTATGTTTGTAACAAATCGTTACTACAGAAAGCACCCCATGAGTGTAACAAACTAAAGTTATCGTCAACAACAACGATCCTTCTAGGAGCACCTATTAAAAATCCTCCAATTGTCCAATATCTTTTTTAAACTAAAATTCTAGCTTCTCCCCTTTTTAAAGCTTTTTGTCCTTCTTCTGTCGCCAAAACTTGATCTATAGAAATAATTTCTTTCGCCGATTCTTGATAATCACCAAGCATTAATTGCCACCAGCCTACTCGATGTGATTTCCCTAATTTATAGCCGACATTATCATAAACACCAACAGGATAAAAGCCAAAACGTTCATGAAAATTAACACTAGGAATATTAGGCAAGGTAATTCCAGCTAAAACCGTTCGATAATTTTGGCATTTCAGTAGTTCTATCATAGAAGCATATAAAGCCATTCCGTATTTCTTTTTTCTGGCATCTTCTCGAATGTACACCGACAGTTCTCTAGTCCATTTATAAGCGGCATTACTACGGTGTCCTCCTGCGTAAGTATAGCCTAGAACAACTCCGTCTAAGTCATACACCAAGCAAGGGGCTTCTTTCTGAATTTTTTGAATTTTCGCTGTAAATTCCGCTAAAGTTGGAAGCTCTAGATCAAATGTAATTGCTGTTTTTTCTACAAAGGGAGCATAAATAGCTAGCATTTCAGCTATGTCTGACTCTTGGGCTATTCGAATCATTGTGTTATTTTTTTTCAGGTAAGTATGTA
>CACVAQ010000446.1 GCA_902727865.1 uncultured Aureispira sp.
GCGACTACTTCACTTTCTTATAACCATAGATAATACCTTTTTGCAACAGGCCTCGCCCAAATTTATTCAAGTAATAAATAAAATAAGCATCTGCCCCAATCAAAATTCTTGATTTTTTCTTTTGAATCCCTTTGATAATAACCTTAGCAGCAGATTTGGGCGGTGTTTTTAAAGCCTTTTCAAATTCTGCCAATTGCCCATTCTCAGCCCCTTTTGCCGATTTTGCAATATTGGTTTTAATGCCTCCAGGATGTACACAAGAGACTGTCACGCCCGTTTTATTAATTTGTTCTTCCAACAAGACGGACTCAGAAAAGCCCCTTACTGCAAATTTAGAAACACTGTAAGAAGAGACCCCAGGAATTCCAACCAAACCAAAGACACTAGAAATATTGACTAAACTAGATTCTTTTTGTTGGCGCAAATAGGGTAAAAAGGCTTTGGAGCCATAAATCGTCCCCCACATATTGATTCCAAGCAACCATTCGTAATCTTCGGTTGAGATTTCGCTAACCATCAAACCTTCTTGAGCAACACCAGCATTATTAATCACAATATCGACTTGACTGTATTTCTGAGCGACATCTTTTGCAAACGCCTGCATCTTCGCTTCCTTAGAAACATCAAATACGGCATAAAAAACAGGCGTTGATGGAGCCAAAGAAGCAATGGTTTCCAACAACGTTTCTTCTTTAAAGTCATTCAAAGCCAGCTTCGCTCCTCGTTTGGCAAAATCTTGAGCCAAGGCACGACCGATCCCCGATCCTGCGCCTGTAATCACAACTACTTTATTCTTTATGTCCTTCATATTATTCAGTACTTCGTGGAGAAATTATATTAGTTTGATTATCAATAAGATAGCCTTGAATTGCTAATTTAACTAAATTATTGATAATCAAACTAATATGAAATGGTTTTTATGTTTTTTGGTAAAAAAACTAAAAATCCCACGAAGTATTATATTATTAATAAATAGGTTATTTGATCTACGACTGACTTGATCTGACCACTTCTAGAAAATATGAACAAAAAAAATCATTTTATTACGTACTAGTAGGGACGTTCAAAATTTAAAACGACTAGAATGTATAAAAGGTACTCTTTTTGTTCTACAAAAAAGTACGTTCATCCATCTCACCAGCTAAAGTCCACCTAAGATAATTAAATACATTTGCAATGTTAAAGTCTTAGTGGAATAGTGAATAGATAAACAAATAAGTTATTTTATTTTACAAATAAAAAAAAGTAAAAGTACGTTCCTTTGTACAAAAAAGACATTCGTTTATAAAAAATTATCTTATGAAGTTCTTATTTGCATTCCTGTCCATTTGTTTCTTGCCACAACTTAGTATCGCTCAAAGTGACTATGTCATTGATATTAATGATCGCCAAATTTATGGTACGATTAGTTTGTCAACGCCTTCTATGAACTCTAGTTTAATCACCTTTAAAGATCAGAAAGGTCAGACCAAACAATACCGTCCCGATGAAATCAAAGAATGGTCTACTGGTAGCTTAACATATGTAACCAAGTTTTATGCGATCAATGACCGCAAAGGTTATTCTGTTTTTATGTTGCGTCTAACTCCTGAGAAAGGAAAGTGTCACTTGTACGAACACTACAACACCACTGGAGAGGTGGGCTATACTCAAACATTTTTAGAAAAAGATAGAATCTTGACAGAATTGGACTATGGCCGTTTTAGAAAACAATTAACCGTCTACTTTGAAGATGCTGAAGAATTGGCAGAAGATATTGCCAACAAAAAATACAAAAAAAAGGATATTCTAACAATCATAGAGGTTTATAATGAATGGAGAGAATTTTTGTGGAAATAAGGAATTCGTTCTTGTTTAGCAGCTAGGGTTAAAAGAGAAATTAACTCAAAAAAAACAAGACAGATCACCAAAAACAAACGACTAACAATCAACAATTTAAGACAAAAAACAATCAACCTGTATCATAGAAATTCTAAAAAATTGTTTTTAAGCAAAAGCAAGTAATTGTTTGTGCAGCCAATTAAATCTAACTACCTTTGTGGCAACTTTTGGACTATTATTCTCACTAGCACAGTACAATAATCATGATTGAAACAATTCTATTTTCTGGAACAGGTACGCGCTACCTTTCTGAAAAAATTGCAGACTATTACGGACAAAGCTTAGGTAAGGTTGTCCTTCAACGTTTTAGTGACGGTGAAATGCAGACAAATATTCAGGAATCCGTTCGGGGTAAGTATGTCTTTTTTATCCAATCAACATTTGCTCCATCTGATAATATCATGGAGTTACTGCTCATGATTGATGCTGCTAAAAGAGCCTCTGCGGGCTACATTACGGCTGTGATTCCTTACTTTGGTTATGCTCGACAAGATCGGAAAGACAGACCTCGTGTAGCTATTGGAGCCAAGTTGCTGGCTAATTTATTGATTGCCGCAGGAACAGATCGAATCATGACGATGGATTTGCATGCCGATCAAATTCAAGGTTTCTTTGACATTCCTGTAGATCATTTAAAAAGTGAAGCGATCTTTTTTGACCATTTGGAAAAAGAGGATACCAGCAATGTTATTTTTGCATCACCAGATGTCGGAAGTACAAAACGTGCTAGAGCTTATGCACAGCATTTTGGTACAGGCTTAGTGATTTGTGACAAGTACCGTAAAAAAGCGAATGAAGTCGCTGAAATGACTGTTATTGGAGACGTTATGGGCAAAGACGTGATCTTGGTAGATGATATTGTTGATACTGCTGGCACCTTATGTCGTGCGGCTCAGATTTTGATTGAGCAAGGCGCTAATAGCGTTCGTGCATTTTGTACGCATCCTGTTTTGTCTGGGCCAGCATACAAGCGGATCGAAGAATCTGAACTTACGGAGATGGTGGTAACCGATACCATTCCGCTCAAACAGGCTTGTTCAAAAATCAAGGTCGTTCCCGCAGCAAAATTGTTCTCTAGAGCAATTAGAAATGTCCATGAATATCGCTCTATTTCAGCTTTATTTGTAGAAAAGTAAGCCTATTGG
>CACVAQ010000447.1 GCA_902727865.1 uncultured Aureispira sp.
TAAGATAGCATCCAACTTATTGGCATAAAATTGCATCTTTAAGAATAGAGTCTATCAAATATCTATTTGTAATAGATAGCTAATTTAAGGCTTATTTTGATAGCTCCAAATGGTTTCTTATTCTATTCTCAAAGCATTAAATGTGTAGCATTTTTCCTATTTTTGAAGAATTGGTCCATAAAGAGGCTTCCTTGGGCAAACATTTATTGTACGAAGTACAGTCCTAACATCCGTTTTGTCCTTTATTGCAGCGCATTTTCCGTAACACACAAAACCCCTTCAACATAGTGCGATACTTACTTTTCATCTTTTTATTCAGTTGGTCTACGAGCAATTTATTGGCGCAGGATTTTTTAATTAAGAGCCCACTGAAAGACAAAGACCGAACGACAAGAACACATACCTTGTTCAATTACGATTCGACTGGTTTTTATGCCTTGCGATTCAATAAATATCTAAGTTATGCGGAACTAGAGCATTATGATACGCTGATGAATTTCCAAAAAGCCTATGTGGTGACCAAAAAAGCTAGAAAATACATTGGGGTAGTCAATCTACACCGTAAAATGTACTTGCTTTATTTTCGATACAAAGAAAACAAACGAGAAAACACCCACGACAAAGTTAGTTTATATGCCAAACAGCTTGCGCCTGATTCCTTTTCCTTGGTCTCCGATTCGATTGAATTGATTGCCCCCTTCAAAATGACGTCTAATTATTATAGAGGAAATTTTGCCGTTTCGCCCGACCGAAGTAAAGTCTTAGTCTATGATTATGAAGAAGAAGGAGACATTGACGATGTGAGTGGCTTGACCAACGAAATTACGGTTCGAGTCTTTGACAGTACGTTCAAATTATTGTGGAAAAGGAGTGTCAACTTGTCTCCGAGTGGGGGCGCAAAACGAACCGTTGCCATAAAAAAATTAAGAGTCAACAACAAAGGTGAGGTAGCTGTTTTGACCGATATCTTTCGAGATCAACGAAGTTATAATTCAAAAACAATTACAGCTGATCCCACGCTATTTTTTATAGGAAAGGAAACCAATAACTTTGCGCTCTTTAAGCCCAATTTAGGTGATTTTTTCTTCAACCAAAACAACTTTACGTTTGATACAGAAGGAAACATTCTGTGGTTTGGCTTTTATTCTACCCAAAAATATTATCAACAAAGAGGAGCTTTTTTTATTAAAATCAACAAAGACAGAACCAAAATTTTAGTCAAAAAAAGACATGCCTTTACCCAAGATCAAATTGCTCAATTGTTAAACAAAAAGAAGGTCAACGACAAAGCCGAAGGACGTTCTTACAAACTCATTCATTGGCGGTTGACGCAAGAAGGTGGTGTCGTGTTATCTGCCGAGCAACAACCGAGCAGCAGTTACAATTTTAAAAGTAATGATATTTTAGCCCTTCGATTTGATTCCGAAGGAGAAATCCAATGGTTTCAACACATTTACAAACATGGGGAATTGCCGATTCGACAGAAAGTTTTTTTATCGCATTATATGTTTAGCAAAGGAAAAGACACGTACTTATTATTCAACAAAGGTTTGTATTCGGATGGCTATGCCACAGCGGTTAAAATCAATTCGAAAGGGGAACGTCTCACTCGAAAATTTTATACCTACGAAAAGCAACAAGAGTTGTTTTGCCCGCTCCTCTCCTTTCGTCTAAAAGGCGACAAAGCCTTCTTGTGTTTCCAAGATCGTTTTTTTAGCAATTATCGCTTTGCTTTATTGGACTTTGAGACCTTGTTTAAAGAGAAAAAATAGACCCTAGCTAACAGCCTCTCCCCTAAAAGACTTCGTATCGAAGCTCCAAATGAAGCACAAATTGAACACCAGCTGCTAAAGAATGTTCGTTGATTACTTTGCTGTTACTTTTTTAGATGATTATAACGGGTTCCTTATTTATTATAAAAAAACGCCTTGTAAAGCGCTTGTAAAACAGTTTACAAAGGCTTTTCAAGGCGTTTCAGAAGCTCTTTTAGTTTTTGATCCTTACAAACAATCTGGATTAATCCCCAAGACATATTTTTTGACGACTTCTATCATCGGAGCCGATTCTGACCCCAAAAAGCCACCAATGTCTTGGTCGCTTATTTTTTGAGCATAAGCATTCGTCAAGTCTTTAGAAATGGGCAAATAAGACCAATGCCACTTTTCTTCTTGATAGCCATAGGGTCTATTTTCACCCATTTCAGAATACACTTGGCAAAAACCAAATTGGGCTGCATTGGCAACCAACCACTCGTACTCTTTGAGCCCTTGACCACGGCTAAAATAGTCTGGTTCTAGGTTATTAATATCAACATCTGTCCCCCAATGGTGGCGAGAAGTACTTGGCATCGAACTCCAACGCAAAATTTTGACCGCACGTCCTTTAGGATCTTTGACCTCTTTAGACAACATTTTTCCGTCCACCTTACGCATTCCAGTCCATTTGGCTTCCCAGATTGATTTCTGAACATCAAAGGGTCGAGTGGCAGAGATGATTAGCAAACTAATCCCCGCTTCTTTGGCAGCAGCGTGCATTTTTTTGAAGCTTTCCAAAGCCTCTATACGCATAAACATCTCTTTTTGAGCATAAGGAGCAGGAATCTTGCTAAACCGTTCGTCTTTGGCAGGATCGAATTTTCCCATCAGGTATTTTTTGCTGATTTTTGCCATAATTTCTTTTCGTTTTTCTGCTGAAACACTTGCATCAAATTGGATCAAGCTATCTGGAATTTCTGGAATTAAAGAATCTTTCGATTCGATGGTTCTTGTTGTTTTTTCTGTAATCGTTTCGTCTGTTGAATCCGTAGAAGTACAAGCGATTCCAAAAATTCCCACTAAGCTAAATATAGCCGTTAAATTTATTATTTTCATACTTTAATTCTCATTACTCCGTTGAAAAATCGTATTAGTTTATTGCATGAGTGCTTCGCTTTGATTATCAGCAAGATGATCCTTTAGTTATCAAAGCATTAAAAAGCTGATAATCAAGCTAATGCAAGATGCTTTTTTATGTTTTTTATAGAA
>CACVAQ010000448.1 GCA_902727865.1 uncultured Aureispira sp.
CTAAATAGTACCCGGAGCGGGAATCGAACCCGCACTCCCTCAACGGGAACAGGATTTTAAGTCCTGCGTGTCTACCAGTTCCACCATCCGGGCAACCTTTTGTATGCACCCTTTTCCTTTAGTGCATTGCAAATATAAGGCGCTTATTTTGAACTCGCAAGTTTTATTTGTGTTTTTTTAAGTCTTTTTTTTGCACAATCACATAACTCATTCATTATAAGAAGGTACCGCTCAATTATTTTTTTTTATTTTTTTTTGAAAGATTCTAGATTGTTTACCGAAGAGCATATGATCCGTTTTTTTTTTGAATTTAAACATAAAATTTTAGAATAAGTACAACGAATTTTGTCCAAAGATTAATATCTTAAAGACTAGAGTACTACTTTTGTATATCAAAACACTAGTTTTTCGAAAAACAGCATAAATGACAGAGCACACTTCTTCTTCTAAGATTAGCACACAAAAGAAACGAGACTATACACAAGCAGAAATTGATACCAATAAATTTATCTACGATCAGTTTGACCCAAACTATGTCCGTCAAATGAACGAGGCCTTGTTTAAGATCGTAGACGAAGCTTACTTTCGCCCAGTGTACATTGGTTTTGACGAGATGCCTGAGCGGAACAACCCTGCACATCCAATTATTTTAGCAAGCAACCATTCTGGCATGGCATTTCCTTGGGATGCAATGGTCTTTGGCTGCGGCATCTTAAAACGCTTTGATTACAATGAAAATAAAACGTTCCGAGCAATTGTTGCTCCAGGACTCTCTGGAATTCCTGCGATGCATCCTTTTTTCATGAAAGGCTCTTGGAAAATGGCTGGTGGTGTAGATGCTAGTTTTCTAAATTTTGAAACCATGATGCAATATCCCAAGGGACATTTGTTAATTTACCCAGAAGGGATTCCTGGTATTGGAAAAGGGTTTAATAGAAAGTATCAGTTACAGCGTTTTGCGACCTCATTTATTCGAATGAGCTTAAAATACAAAACGGATATTCTACCCTACTCTACCATCAATGCAGAGTATGTGGTTCCTTATGTTTATAGTTTTGATGCGATCAATCGACAATTTAACAAAATTGGGGTTCCTTTCATGGCAATTGGGGTTTTGACCGTGGCGGCCATTTTTCCTTGGGCATTTTATTTGGCTTTTCCCGTTAAGATGCACTTTGTGAAAGGAACACGCTTGAGCCCTTACAAGTGGACGGACAAGGATTATGAAGATATGACAGAAGAAGAAATTGGGGCAATTAGAGACAAAGTCAAAGACTTGATGCAAAAAGATTTGGATGCTGCGGTGGCGCAATATGGCCAATCTCCATTTCAAGTCAAAGAATTGATACGAATGATGTGGAAAAAACGGTCTTATTTCCCTTATAATTTACCGCTATTTTGGCCCTTGATTTTTCATGAATTTGAGCGACAATGGATTCAAGAGCGTAAATATGAAACGAAAGAACCTATAGAAATTGGGACTGGCTGGGGGACTTTCCTTCGATTGATTTGGCGCAACCCAATTACCTTAGCTTATTTCATCCCAATTATTGGCTGGTTTGTATTAGTCCTATATGGAAATCGAAAATGGAAAAATTTGGATGAACTTGGAAAACCTTTAAACTAAATGAAAACGACCATTCAGTATCAGAATAAGAATTATGTCATTGATCTTGATCTTGAAATAGACATTTCTTTACCGATTCAACAATCAGAAGATGCCGCTAGTGCTTGGTATTGCCCTCCTTCAGAGATTAATCCTGTAATGACAGAACATTTTGTAGGTTCTGTTCGAAAAGGCGGTGCAGTTAATTTTAATAATATTTCGTTTAATCCTCACGGGAATGGGACACACACCGAATGTGTTGGGCACATTTCTAAAGCCTTTTATTCAATCCATCAACTTTTGAAACGCTCTTTTTTTCTAGCACAGTTGGTTACGATAGAACCAAAGGCAATCGAGGGAGATCAAGTGATTACTTTAGAACAACTCAAAGGAATTGTTCCTACCACAGACAAAATAGAAGCATTGGTGCTGCGTACCTTGCCAAATTCAGAAGACAAAAAAAGAAGGCAATACACGAACACAAACCCTCCTTTTGTAGAAGCTAAGGCGATGAACTGGTTGTATGAGCAAGGTATTCGTCATTTCTTGATTGATACGCCCTCTGTTGATAAAGAAGTCGATGGTGGAGCTTTAGCAGCGCATCATGCTTATTGGAATTATCCCGAAAACCCTCGCTTGGACGCTACCATTACAGAGCTAATTTATGTGCCGAATGAGGTTAAAGACAATTTGTATTTTCTGAATTTACAAACGGCTGCTTTTGAAAATGATGCAACGCCTAGTAAACCTATTTTATATACTATAAACAGCTAAAAAATGAAAGCGTTACTTTTAATGGATTTGCAAAATGACTTTGGTAATTTTGGAGCCTTAGAAATTAAAGAAACGACTAAAATGCTGGCGATTGCCAAGGAGTTAATGGCTGCTGCTTCCTTTGATTGCATCATTGCGACGCAATATGCACATCCCGCAGATCACAAAAGTTTTGCTGCCAATCATTTTTTTCGTTATCCGAATCAAATCGTTGCGATAGAAGGCATTGAACAACGCCTTTGGCCCATCCATTGTGTGGAAGGTAGTTTTGGGGCAGCGTTCATGAATGCGCTAGACGAATCTCAGTTGGATAAAATAATTTACCGCACAATTGATACGACTCGTCCTAGTTATAGTTGTTTTAACACTAAAAATAGTAGTGAAGCGAAGTTGACACATTATTTGCAGCAGCAAAACATTAAAGAAGTCTTTTTCTTAGGTGTAAATACTGAATATGGCATTACAGATAGTGCGCTTGATGCTCAACAACTTGGATTCAAAACCTTTCTAGTAGAAGACGCTTGTTTGGCAGCTAATTTAGATACGGAAGACGACGGACAGAAAGCAATTTTGAAACTACAAGAAGCAGGAATTGTCTTGTTAAATAGCCAGGAATTAATAAAATAAGGA
>CACVAQ010000449.1:0-1293 GCA_902727865.1 uncultured Aureispira sp.
TACTTAGCTGTGCTGCTAAGTATAGGTAATTAGAAGCTTAATACAATAACGTCACCAATGGCAACAGCAGATTACACTAGACGAATTATACACATTGATATGGATGCCTTTTATGCGTCGATCGAACAGCGGGATTACCCAGAACTGAAGGGAAAACCTATTGCAGTAGGCGGAGGTGGTTCTAGAGGAGTCGTGGCGACGGCTAGTTATGAAGCCCGTAAATATGGCGTGCATTCTGCGATGTCTGGTTTTAGGGCGAGGCAACTTTGTCCACAATTAATTTTTGTGCCTACCCGATTTGATGTTTATAAGGAGGTATCTCAGCAAGTTCGAGCTATTTTTGAAACCTATACCGATTTAATTGAGCCGCTGTCTTTGGACGAAGCCTACTTGGACATTACTATAAATAAAAAGAATATAGCATTAGCAACAGAAGTGGCAGAAAGTATCATGCAAGAGGTACTGGAAAGGACACAGTTGACTTGTTCGGCAGGGGTTTCTTATTGCAAATTTATTGCAAAAATTGCTTCTGATATGAAGAAGCCGAACGGGATGACGGTCATTCGACCCCATCAGGCGCTGCCATTTTTGGAGCAATTGTCGGTGAAAAAATTTCATGGCGTAGGGAAGGTGACCGCTGAAAAAATGTTCCACTTGGGACTAAAGACGGGCGGTGATCTCAAAAAATTAACGAAGCTAGAACTCGCACAACGATTTGGAAAAGTAGGCGGATTTTATTACAATATTGTTCGAGGAATTGACAATCGCCCTGTCAATAACAAACGGATTCGAAAGTCTTTGGCAGTCGAGCGTACGTTTCGAGAAGATTTGTCTACGTTTGAAGAAATTGTAGAGACGTTAGAACCGATTATACGCAAGTTTTTTGAACGCTTAAGCATCGCCAATAACTTTGGTCGAACGATTACGCTCAAACTAAAAACAAGCGACTTTCAAATCATGACACGGTCCTTGTCCAAGGAATATTATGTCACTTCTCTAGCCGAAATAAGAGCCATTGCACACGAGTTGTTGCGAGATAATATAGATAGTTTTGAAAAAATAAGATTGATTGGCTTGACGGCTTCGAACTTGCAAAAACAGGGAGAGGTGCCAGGGATTGGCTATCAACTGAAGTTTGATTTTGATGCCTTTAAAGAGCTGTGAAAAGGGGAGGCGTTTGGCCGTTTTGATGGTCTACGACTTTGCGGTGTAAAGCCTAAGACGAGCGGCTTTCTTTAGTTTTGAAGTCGCAGGAGTAAGCATACTTTGTTGTGTTTTATTTTTTTATTTGGT
>CACVAQ010000449.1:1393-4295 GCA_902727865.1 uncultured Aureispira sp.
AAAGGAAATAAGTAGCAGCGCAGCTAAACAAGCCTAGCGCTCATGAACCGAACGGAGCGAGCGAACAAAGGTCGTGATGGAATCAACGTAATTCATAAGGACACGAAATAGACTGCTTTAAAAGCCTCAAAGAAGCATTGAATAGAACCATTTACAGCTTTAGAATACGTTTGGTAAATTGCCCATCTTCGGTCTTAATTTGTAAAAAATAAACCCCTGTTGGAATACTGGGCGACAATTCGATCTGTTGTTTTCCTACGGTTTGATTCGTCAAAGTCTTGGCATAAACCAATTGTCCTGTGGCAGAAAGAATCGCCAAGTCAATATCGGTCTCTCGATTCAAGTCCAAATCGAGTGTAAGTACTTCTGAAAAAGGATTGGGATAAACCAAACAAGTCTGAACACTTTGAGGCAATTGTTGGATCGCAGTGCCTGGAATAATCTGCACACAATAATCTTCAATTTCACCCAGATCCGTCACCCCACAAACCAAAGGAGGATTGTTCCAGCGCATCGCAACTCGCATCCGAGTGACCCCCAATAGAGCAGTTGGAGGGACAATAATAGCCCCGTGAATCGTCGTTGTATTTACAGGCATAATAGCATTATAAATCTCCTCGTCTGGATCTAAAAAGTCACCATCTTGATTGATGTCCAACCAAATTTTTACATATTCCGTAAAGCTCCTTCCTTGACTAATAGCGATGTTGTGATAATCTCCTTTTCCGAGCAAAATATCAACATTACTATACATAAAGTAACCAGAGTTATTACCAGAAGCGTAGGTGAAATTATCCACGCTAAAGGTATCAATCCAATCGTCAGCACTGTTGTTTCCATTGGCAGCACAGTAATTGACGGCACTACAAGAAGGGCAACCTAAGGTGACAAAATACAGGGTGTCCGAGTAGTTGGTGGTATCTCCATTTCTGCAAATTGTTTTTATACGAATGTTATAATAAGTACAGGAATCTAGGTTGCTTAACCAATGCGTATTGCTGGTTACATTAGGAACTTGTTGCCAAGTGGTTGCCGATAGTCCTTTGTATTCAATCAGATAAGAAGTGGCAGCCAAGACATTGGGCCATTCCAAATAAGCCGAATCAGAACGCACGATCGGTTGAGGAATGTTATTAGGGGCTTCGCAGCAGCCATCTGTTTTGAACGAGTAGAGACGACTGTCTCCAACGATTGCGCCACAAATAGAGACGACTTCTACCTCGTAATTCGTACAAGCAAGCAGGCTGTTTAATACAAAACTATCTTGACCCATAGCCATTAAATTGAACGTGGACCACATGCCACCTTGTACCCGATAACGATATTTTGCTTGGTTGATGGTGGGAGTAAATGTAAAATTAATTTGAGCTTGGGTATCAATTACGGGACTTGAATAGACTTGATAGATAGGAAAACAAGTATTGCTTGGACAGTCGTTCACGCAAATATTTAGGCTGTTATTTAGATTCAAATAACCGCCCGAAACACTGCGCCCGCTTAGGTCCGAAATCGGAACAACACCATTTAATAGGTAAGCCTTCATTTTGAGGGCAGCGCTGTCTGGATAGACCAAGGAGTAGGCCATAAAATTGCTACAAGCCCCCGAATAGAGCAAGGCAATAGCGCCAGTTACATGCGGACAAGCCGCAGAAGTTCCTCCAAACGTTCCAAATCCAGAAGGTGCTTTCGTTGTATAAACGCCAGAACCAAAGGCCCCTAGATCAATACTCGTGTTGCCATAAGCTGCACCAAAATCTTTTTGACCTATTTTATTAATATTGGTAACCGCCACTAAATAATCACTAGGGCAGGTGGTAGGCAAATCTCCAGCTATATCTACGTCTACATTCGCATTGGCTGTTGCCGCAACATTTAGAATGCCATAAGAACCTAGCGTATCATAAAAAGAACACCAAAGCGGGGCATTGGCAGGTTGCCCATTGTTAAGCCCCCAAGAGGCATTGGTCGCAACGACATAAGCGCCTTGTTGTCCATTGGTTTGATTATAAATTTTTCGTTGTGTCAAAGCGTAGCCATAGGCAATTAAAACATTGGCTTCGGTGGTGTTGAAATTATTTTTGATAATCATCATTTTTACATTCCAATTCACCCCAGAAATGCCATTTCCATTATCTCCTTTTGCCCCCACAATTCCAGCAACAGACGTCCCATGAGCGCCACCAGAGGTTAGGTCGGTACTAGTCAAAGAGTTCCAACCTTCGTAATCATCTCGATAACCATTCCCATCATCATCTATATTATTATTGGGAATTTCAGCCCGATTGATCCAAATGTTATTCCCAAAGTCGGTTTGCGAAGGACTAAGCCCATCGTCTAAAATAGCGACGACAATGGTGTCGTTGGTTGCCGTTACGCCTCCAGTGGTCACATCCCAAGCCAATTCTGCATCAAGATCTACACCCGCCGTTCCTCCATTTGCTCCAGTATTAATGTATTGCCATTGATTGTTAAATAATGGATCGTTGGGCGTGGTTGCCATTGGGCTAGGAGAACGAAGTTGTACCTTGTGGTTGTACTGAGCAACTTGTACGGTAGATAAGTTTTGTAAAAAAGGCAAGAGCTCTTTTTGTGCGGCTACTTGATTGTGTTCCAACAACCAAATATTCATATTGGGAATGAGTTGTTGTGGCGTAGACCATTCTACACTGCGATTATAATCCTTTAATCTAGCCATCAATTGCTGGATAGAAACCTTGGTTTTTAATTGAACCAAGAATTGATTAGGAACATGCTGTTCCTCTTGCCCAATGCTAAACGTAGTCAAAAAAATACTGATTATTAGCGTAAAAATAAGCTCTTTCATACTGTGTTTTGTGTCGATGAGTGTGGGGCACGATTAATAGAAGGTACTCTTGTTCTTAAGACCGAATGAAATAAGGTT
>CACVAQ010000449.1:4395-8733 GCA_902727865.1 uncultured Aureispira sp.
AAGTATAGAATAACCCAACTGCAAAATACAAAAACCTATAAGACTTTAAATACTTATAGGTTTTTGAGGACAAGTACTTTACCTTAAGGACAAAATAAATGTTAAATTAGTTGTAATATGATTCTATTGGAGTGTTAACAAATCGTATTTTATTTCTTCTTTTCTACTCCATAGGTAATGTTTAAATCATCTAAGATAGATTCGAGCAACAAATCATCTGTGGCGTCATAACCTGTTTTAAGATTATAACCATACCAGCGACCTAGCGTTTGCCATTGCATTGCTTTCCAACGCCCTTCTAGTTGTACCACCACATCAAAAAATGGCTTATTCAATTCCCGTTCGACCATTTTTATAAGAATATATCCCTGAGATTTGGTTAGTTTTTTTAATTCCTGAGTGTATTGAGGCTTTAGTTCCTTTTCTTTTTTACGACCATACTTCCGTTTTTTCTTTTTTTTCATATCCTTGGTCGCATCTTCTACCTCTCGATAAAGGCGAATGGCCTCCGCAGCGTAAGGGTAAACTTTTGCTGCGTATTTTCTCCATTGTTTGTA
The DNA here is from genome assembly GCA_902727865.1 of uncultured Aureispira sp. Taxonomy (GTDB): domain Bacteria; phylum Bacteroidota; class Bacteroidia; order Chitinophagales; family Saprospiraceae; genus Aureispira. The sequence goes on from CACVAQ010000449.1 coordinate 4,953, forward strand.
CCGTTTGCGTTCGTCTCTATTGGCGAAGTTGCGCTTTTGAGTCACTTGTATACTTTCCATGTCTGCGACAGGAAGTGTGTCACCATCTATAATTAATATTTTGACAACGTGTCCATTGATGGTGGTCGTTCCATAAGACTCTCCGTTTCGAATGTTAGTAGGATTTCCTTGGGCAAGGATACCCCCAAAACTATAAAGTAGGATGGTGGTGAATATTATTTTTATTGCGGTCATAATTATAGTGTTGAGACGTTTTTTTTTGGGTTCTTTAGCGCTCCGAAGGAACAGGAAGTAAATGTTCTGGTCATAGATTCAACCATTTCTTTGGTTAGATTATATCCAGCTATGATAGCTTAATACTCCGTTGATTTTTTAGTTTTTCTATGAAAAACATAAAAAAGCATCTTGCATTAGTTTGATTGTCAGGCTTTTAGTGCTTTAGTTAGCAAAAAAAACATACTACTGATAATCAAACTAATACGATTTTTCAACGGAGTAATGATAGCTAATAAATATTTAAAATTTAGGTTACACGATATTAAGTTGTAAGAACTATAGTATGAATATAGTCAATAACTGTACTAAATTATGAAAACGAGGGCTTGGAAAACATTAAATAACGCCTTGTTAACAGGTGTTTTGAAAAAGTTGTGCGATATTTTAACTGATTTCTAGGTAGTTATGAAATTGGTTTTAAAAAAAAAGCAAAAAAAACTTCTTTTTTAAAAAAGCTAGTTGTACTTTTGCATTCGCTTTGGGAATACAGATGTATAGCCCATTTCGAAAAACATTTTAGCATAGTTGGTTGAATTTGCATACAAAGGATTTTTTTGGGTTTAAGATTTAAACCCTACACGAGAATCGATTGAATGTAGAATTTCTTTGAATTTTGATAAAAAATACAAAATCAACAAACTATCATTTTTTAATAATAAAAAAATATAATTGTGGATACATTGAGCTATAGAACTCAATCGGCTAAGAAAGCGACCGTTTCTCGCACTTGGTTGGTCGTAGATGCAGAAGGACAACCTTTGGGCCGTATGGCATCTAAGATAGCTACAGTTTTGCGTGGAAAACACAAAACTAGCTATACCCCGCATGTAGATTGTGGTGATTATGTTATTGTAATCAATGCTGAAAAAGTATTGCTTACAGGTAACAAAATGACACAAAAAATACACTACACGCATTCAGGATACCCTGGTGGACAAAAGCAAAGAACACCAGCACAAATCTTGGCAAAACACCCAAACCGTTTGGTTGAAATCGCTGTAAAAGGGATGTTACCTAAAACGAAGTTAGGTAATGCTATGTACAAAAAACTATTTGTTTACGAGGGAACAGAGCATCCACACAAAGCTCAACAGCCTTCTAAACTAGAGCTAAAATAAACGAAGTATTATTATGGAAATTATAAATGGACTAGGGAGAAGAAAAGCTGCTGTTGCTCGTGTATACCTAAGACAAGGTACAGGTAATGTAGTTATCAATAGTAAGGATTACAAAGATTACTTCCCTGTAGAACATGTTCAAGGAAAAGTTTTGGAGCCATTGACAGTGGTTGATGTCTTGAGCATTTACGATATAAAAGTTAATGTTAAAGGTGGTGGAGTCAAAGGACAAGCGGAAGCGGTTCGTTTGGGTATCGCACGTGCACTTTGCAAAATCAACGAAGAGTTTCGTGAGCCTCTTAAAGCGGCTAAGTTGCTATCTCGTGATTCTCGTGTTGTTGAACGTAAGAAATATGGTCAACCTAAAGCACGTAAAAGCTTTCAATTTAGCAAGCGTTAATTTTTTGTTTATCTATTTTGGGTTGGACAATCTGTTGGTCCATTTTGCAAAAAAAAACCAACAACCTGTCTGTCCTACATTTAACATTAACCTTAGACTTGTTTAAAAGTCTAATCAAAGAATAATATAATATGCAAACTCCATCTCATAAAGAACTATTGGATGCAGGATGCCACTTCGGTCACATGAAAAGAAAGTGGAATCCAAAGATGAGTCCTTATATCTTCATGGAACGCAAAGGGATCCATGTTATCGATCTAAATCGTACTATCGAAGGTTTAGAAAATGCTGGAAAAGCATTGCGTCAAATGGCGAAATCAGGCAAGAAAATCATGTTTGTTGGTACTAAAAAACAAGCACGTGAAATTATTTCGGAAGCAGCACAAAGTGTTGGTATGCCTTACGTAACTGACCGTTGGTTGGGAGGAATGATGACAAACTTCTCTACGATTCGTCAATCTATCCGTAAGATGCAAAAAATCCAAAGCATGTTGAACGATGGTTCTTTGGATAACATCACGAAGAAAGAGCGTCTAACCATGACTCGTACCCATACTAAATTGGATCGTGTATTTGGTGGTATGGCTCAATTGAATCGCTTGCCAAATGCTTTGTTGATCTTGGATATTAACCACGAACACTTAGCTGTAGCAGAAGCAACTCGTTTGGGTGTTAAGACGATTGGTATCGTAGATACTAACTCGGATCCAAATAAAGTAGATTTCGCTATTCCTGCTAATGATGATGCTTCTAAATCTATCAAAATTATTGCTGACTATTTGGTACAAGCAATTAGAGAAGGTTTGGATGAAAGAAGTCAAGGTAAGGACGAAAAAGCTAAAACAGAAGAAACGCCAGCTTAAGATTTGGTCTAAACCAAGTTTTTAGAAACGTTTTGGAGTTTAAAAAATTCTCTAAATTATTTTAGGTTACTTCATGGTTTTTTTGATTATCACCTAATAGAGCTGATGACCAGAAAAACCATGACGTATCTATTGATATACTATTAAATCTTAAGAAAAATCATGGCTACTGTTAAAATTACTGCCAAAGATGTAAAAGCCTTGCGTGACCAAACTGGTGCAGGGATGATGGATTGCAAAAAAGCACTTGTTGAAGCAAACGGTGATATGGATGAAGCAATCTCATACCTTCGTAAAAAAGGTCAAAAAATGACTGATAAACGTGCCGACCGCGATGCTAAAGAAGGTGTTGTTGTTGCTGTTACTTCGGATGACAATACGAAAGGTATTCTTGTTCGTATCGGTTGTGAAACGGATTTTGTTGCTAAAAATGATGATTTTGTTGCTTTCGCTAAATCTGTTGCTGATAAAGCTATGACAGAATTTGTGGCAACTAAAGAAGATTTGTTGGCAGTAACGATGGACGGTCAAACAATTGCTGATAAACTAGTCGAAAGAACAGGTGTTATCGGTGAAAAAATTGAATTGGCTGCTTACGAAAGATTGGAGGCTGCTCAGGTTGTTCCTTACATTCACATGGGGCACAAGGCTGGTGTTATTGTAGCGTTCAATAAAGCAAATGATTCTTTACAAGAAGCTGGTAGAAACGTAGCAATGCAAATTGCTGCTATGCACCCAATCGCTGTTGACAAAGATGGTGTTGATGCAACTATGGTTGAGAAAGAAATCGAAATAGGAAAAGAGCAAGCTCGCCAAGCAGGGAAGCCTGAAGCGATGCTAGAAAAAATTGCTCAAGGTAAGTTAGGTAAATTCTACAAAGAAAAAACTTTGCTAAACCAAGAGTATGTAAAAGCTGAAAAGAAAGAGACTGTTAAACAATATGTTCAGTCTATAGATAAAGAGCTTACGGTTACAGACTTCAAGCATGTAACTTTAGGTTAAAATTTATTTTAAAAGCGTTTCATTTTATATGAAACGCTTTTTTTTTAATAGTTTTTTTTCTTTATATAAAAAAGGTATGAGGGTCAAGAGGTTTTGTGGGGTTTGTGTAGAGTTTTTAAACT
>CACVAQ010000449.1:8833-15001 GCA_902727865.1 uncultured Aureispira sp.
AAATACAAAAAGCATTAATTAAAAATACGAAACCGTTTTATCAAATTAAACATTCATGGCTATCCGTTTCAAAAGAGTTTTATTAAAATTGAGTGGTGAATCGCTTATGGGCGAGGACGAGTATGGAATTAATTCCCAAATGCTAGAACATTATGCAGAGGAGATAACTGCTATAGTGAAACAAGGTGTTGAATTAGCGATCGTAATTGGTGGGGGTAATATTTTTAGAGGCTTACAAGCTTCGGAATCAGGTATTAGCCGAGTTCAAGGCGATTACATGGGAATGTTAGCAACGGTTATCAATGGATTGGCTTTGCAGAGTGCTTTGGAAAAAAGTGGTGTTTTTACTCGTTTGATGACTGCTATTACTATGGATCAAATCGCAGAACCTTACATTCGTCGTCGGGCTATTTCGCATCTAGAAAAAGGAAGAGTCATTATCTTTTCTGGTGGAACTGGAAATCCTTACTTTACAACGGATTCTGCCGCTGCGCTCAGAGCTAGTGAGATTAATGCCGACGTTATTCTGAAAGGTACACGGGTAGATGGCGTTTATACCGCTGATCCAGAAAAAGATCCTTTGGCAACTAAATACGATAATGTGTCTTTTGCAGAGGTGATCAAATCTAAATTGAATATTATGGATATGACCGCCTTTACAATGTGTTCCGAAAATGACATGCCGATTATTGTCTTTAATGTTGAGAAGCCTAAAAACTTAGCAAGAATTATACAGGGAGAATTGATTGGTACGCTTGTTGAATAGCAATTTTTAGGATTTTTGTAGTTATGAATACTTTTGTGGAGCAAAATGACTTCGCAAACGGTTCATTTTAAGAAAAAAAAATAATTCTTAAGAATTATTTTTTTTTCTTAAAAGAAAATCTTAAAATACTGTGTGTATTAACCTCAAGTCGTGACCTTGGGGAACAACAAAAGCATTAAATATTACAAAACTATGGAAGAAGACATACAATTATACATCGATACAGCTGAAGAAAGCATGCAAGGTGCTATTGAACATTTTAAAAAGGATGCTTCTCGAATTCGCTCAGGAAAAGCAACACCTGCTATGTTTGATGGTGTGAAAGTAGATTATTATGGCTCTCAAACCGCTATCGCACAAGTTGCTAATGTTAAAGCGCAAGATGGTCGTACGTTAATTATCGCTCCTTGGGAAAAAGGAATGTTGCAACTCATTGAACAAGCTATTTTTCAAGCTAATATGGGCGTTACGCCTCAAAATGATGGTGAAATAATTCGAATTGTTTTACCTATGTTAACGGAAGAACGACGCAAAGAATTGATTAAGCAAGTTAGTACTTTGGTTGAAAATGCTAAAGTTAGTATTCGAAATGCTAGACGTGATGTCATGAATGAGATCAAGAAGGCTGTAAAAGATGGGTATCCAGAAGATGCTGGAAAGACAAAAGAAGGCATTGTTCAAAACCTAACGAACAAATACAGCAGTTTGGTTGACAAATTAATGCAAAGCAAAGAGGATGCTATTATGAAGATATAGCAGTTGCTTTTCTATAATAAAAAAACGCTTTGAATTTTTAATTCAAAGCGTTTTTTAGTTTTATGTGTGTCGTTCGGTGCTTTTTTGATTGTTAAACAACCTAAATCTAATACGATTTTTTGCCGAACGAATTGTCTTCCGTTTAGGATTGTTGAAATTTAGCTAACGTGCGCCCCGTTTGCTCCTGTAGCTTTTTTTGAAAAAACGAAGTGCCTCCCAATAAAAAACCTTTAAAGCCTAAGGCTTGTTTTGCCCAATTGCGTAGGTGGAAATCATCGTTGTGTTTGATGATTTTTCCATCTTTAAATTCAAATGTAGCCTCAACGATATTATGGACTTTTCGCCCCGTTTGGGAGAACGTATACCAGGCTTCCCAATGTGCTGTTCCTTTGCTTTCGTCTGCGTTAATTTTAGAATATTCGACCTTAACATCTTTGCCATTTTTACAAAGCATTGTCCACATCGCTTTTGCATCGGCTCCTTTTAAGGGACCAAAAGCAGGGTCGCAAAATTCAATATCGTCGTGATAACAGGCATTCATGCCCTTCGAATCACCGTTTTTAAATGCTTCGTAGAATGTTTGAATGATCGTTTGCATAGTTGTATGAATTGAAGTGATAAATTGGTTCAGATTATCAAGATAGCATTTATTTTTAGAACATTGATTTAAGCACTTGACGAACTATAAAAGGAGGAAAAAAAAAGCAAAAACTCCCAAGGGAAGTTTTTGCCAAAATACAGTTGTTATGTTGCTTTAAAGCTTAAAAATTCTTGATGGTCGAGCGAATTTCTTTCAAGCTCAAATCAATTAATAATTTCCCATCTCTGAAAACTTCTTTCATTTCGCCTTCTTTCTCTTCTTTCCAAGTCACTTGATCTATTAAAGAATAAACGCCATTTTCTTTGATAATTTTGATCAAACCTTTTGCCGATTTTTTAGTACCATCGTCCGTAATTGGATCTTTAAAAATAGCTCGCCCAACACCATCTACTTCACCATAAGTTGCTTTCATCGCAAAGCCAAAGGTATCACGGGTATTGTACTGATAGGTAAAGGAGCCAATTCCAAGCACCACATTGGTAGAAGCAAAACCCTTTTCTTTGAGGCGTTCACAAATTTGAGTTGCTCGATCCAAGGTAATACTGTCGCCATAGATCGCCCCAATGTGCCCATCTAATTCTTTGTATCCTTTTTCGTTGACCGTACCGCCAAACGTTTCCCAAAGACTTTCTACGACACCTTTCTTTTCAATTTCGGTTTTGCCCTTCGGGTTACCACAAATAATATCCACAGGATCGCCACTATCAGGACGAATGACAACTTTTCCATCCCTAGCTAAGATTTCAGATTTTAGAGCAGGCAAATATTCTGTCAAGACCTTCCACAAATCCCAAGTATCCGAAACAATCGACACAATACCATTTGGATAAACCTCTGTGACCAAACGCTCAAAGGTTTCTAGTTCGCCAGAATTAGTCCCCATACACATCACAGAATGCTCTGTAGCCGCAACCGTACCACCGACCAATTCGGTATCCGAATCGGCATTGTAATAATGCTCCAAGAAATCAATAGTAGGAATCGTATCCGTTCCTGCAAAACTCAATAAATGTGCCGCAGAAGACATCGTACCAGCTTCTAAACCAGCCATGCCACGCATCGAAAAGTCATGCCCTTGCCAATCCACAAAATCTAAATTACTAGCCGTTTCTTGTGCGTATTTGTCTAAAATCTGGCGATATTTTTTAGCCAAAGTAGCCGAGTTACAAGGCATCCAAACAGTGGCAGACAATAAGGTTTCAAAATAATTGGTCAACCAGAAAAATTCAGGCTTGGTATTGTACATCGTAAACATCGGCACTCGAATCGGAACGCTAACACCTTCTGGCAATGCTTTGATAACCATTGGAATATAGCCCAAGTCGTGCAAGGCAGCAATATGTTCTGTCCCAACGGAATTAGGTCCTAGGTAATTGTTGATTCTACGAGCATATTGTGCCACCATTTCTTCTTTGGGCTGCTCAAAAAAGTTGCGTTGAAAATCTTCTAAAATATATTTTTTGATGAAATATTGTAAGCCAAAAAAGACGACATCTTCTATTCCTTCTACTCTACTTTTTCTAGGAGTCCAGTTCGAATAAACTAAAGTGGTTTTGTCTGGATATTGTCTTCTGTGATCTACTTTGTAACCGTCGGTGTATAATAATGGATTCATTGTTTTCATGTTATTTGTTTTTTATCGTTTTTTTATCAGAACAGGTCGTTGTTATAACAAGTTAGCTTCTAATTTTATTTGTACTAATTGGGCTTGTGCATCTATATTTCGGATCGAATCGGTTGTGAAAATAAGATCGAAATATTGTGCTAAAGCTTCTAAGCCCTTGCTAAAAATGCCATGACTGACGGCCAAGTATAATTTGCCTGCATTTTTCTTTTTTAATTCTGCCGCCAAGCCCATAAAAGTGCCGCCTCCATCACAAATGTCATCAACAACCAAACAATTGGCTCCTTCCAAATCATCTGCATAGACTTTAAAGCCTGACAATTGACCTGTTTTGACATCTCTAGATTTAGAACCTTCTACGACTTCCATGCCATCTAAAGCAGCGGCTACTTTATAGATTTTTTTAAGGGCACCACCGTCGGGTGAAATTAATTTGACCGAGCCAATTTGAGCCACTACCTTGCGGATGAAGGCATGATTGTTAACGGCCTTGCAATTGTCTAGCAAAGCAATGGCAACTTCTGAGTGTGCATCAAAAATGGTGACTTGTTTTAAGTCTAGGTTATTAATTAAGTCAGCATAGACCTTGACCGATAAAGACTCGCCAGCAACCATAACACGATCTTGCCGTGCGGCAGGAAAGTAAGGAATCACTAAGTTGATGTCTTTTACACCAGAACGGCGAAGCGCATCTACTGCGATTAGGAGAAAACCCATGTCGTTAAAAGAATTGATGCGATGGGTAATGCTTACTTCAAAAACCGCATCAAGGTTGCTAGTGATTTTGAGATGGGGCTCTCCACCAGAGAAGGTGAAGGATTGGAACTCGATGCTGTTTTCTTTTCCGAGTGGGGTGAATAAGGGATCTAAGTTGAGGTTCATACTGCTTATTTAGTGGTCAATTATTGAAGATTAAATTAATCTATTTGCTGCTGAATACTTAAAGCTACAACAAAAAAATTACTTTGTTTATATTTTAAACTAAGTATTCGATATAAAAGTTCATTAAACTTAAATTTTTTTAAAAAAAAGAAGATAAACCAATCGTTATCAGAGTCTAGAAATCAAAAAAAAAGAATTTATTTTTAACAATTGTTTGATTAATCCTTTTTTACGGCTTATCTTTGTGCCCCTTTTGGGGGAAATATAAACAAAACACGTATTCCCATTAAATTCATTTTTACAATTATCACAATACAGGAGTTTTATGCAATTAAAATCTATCTATATAATTATTCTATGCCTTTTTCATTTTGCTTTAAATGCACAACAGATGCATCAAAACCCTAGAATGAAGCGAATCATTGATTTTGACCAACAACATTACTTTGCTCAGAATCAAAAAGGAAAATGGGGCATGTGTTTGGCCAGTGGTAGAGCGGTCATTTCTATGAATTACGATACCCTTTTGTCTTTAGATATTCTCAACTTTAATCCCAAAGATTACTCTATGGAGCGCATCCATACCAATTACTTTATTGGAAAAACAGGAGCCGATCAAACTTTACTGAACCTAAAAGGAGAAACGGTATTAACTGTCAATAGTATTATGCCTCGAATGATGGGCGATGTTATTTTGGTTCGAAAAGGGGCTTCTTGGGGACTGGCAAAAACGACTGGAGAATTTTTATTACCAGCAGCTTGCACCGAAATTGAATGGTATGATGATATTTTAGCCTTGAAATATGAAGGTAAATGGAAATTGTTTCACCCGAAACAAAATAGCCTGAGGCTAGAGCCATCTTACGATTCGGTAAAGGAAGTTATTAATAATACAAGGTATAATCAGAAAGAATCTTTTCTCTTGGTTCAAGAAAAGGGGACGTGGGGTTTGTTGGATAAGCATCTAAAAACAATTATTCCGATTGAAAAAGAGGCCTTAAAACCCTTGCTTGCTATTGACAAGTATTCTAAGAAAAAAACACAATTTTTGGTAAAAGAAGCTGGAAAATGGGGCGTATTAGATATTAATAATCAACTTATTTTGAATACAGAGTATGATGCTATTCAAACGGTTCAGTGGAAAGTAAATACGTTTGAAATAGCCGAACAGCCTTTGTTTGTTGTGACTAAGAATGGAAAAAAAGGAATTGTAGATGCTGCTGGAAATATAGTTTTACCGATTGAATATGACGTAATCAATTATAATGAAACTGCTTTTGATGGCTTGTTTGAGGTTAAAGTAGGAACTGTTTCTAAACAAATGCAGTGGAATGGAACGACGACAGTAGAGTTGGTTCTTAACCCTTAATTTTGAATCTTTTGGAGTCCTTGGTGAACAAGAATGCCTTTTCAAGGTTATATGATAGATGAATTCGACGTCAATGTATATTATTAAGTAGATGGACAAAAATAATTAACACTAAAATAGGGCATCTTTTGTCCGCTAAATTCCTTAAAAAGCCTTACTTTAGCTCGCTA
>CACVAQ010000450.1:0-3287 GCA_902727865.1 uncultured Aureispira sp.
TCTGTAAAATGAACATAAAGGGGCCTTCTTTTGGCTAAAATGGAAGTCCTTTTGGCACGAAATTACCCCTATTGATACCTTGAAAAGGAGTAACTTTGAAAAAAATCTCACATTAAAACATAATATTAAGATGAAAAATTTACTACTAATAGTAGCACTTCTTGCATTCCAAACTAGTTTGTTTGCACAATTACCAGATTTCGACTTTAAAGTAACAGAATCTACTCAATCTATGAGCCAAGGATCTGCCAATGCCCTTGTGGTTAGCTTTCCTAAAGCTTCTGAAAAAACAGTTTCTAAAAACTGGAAAACCTATGCTAAGAAATTCAAAGGGAAACTTAGTTACGATAAAAACCAAGGAGAGTACTTTTTGGACAATGCAGAGTTAAAAGAAATGAGTGAGAACAATGTTGATGTTCGAGCAAAAATCACTCAAAAAGGAGAAGGCGTTGAATTGGTTGTTTGGTTTAATTTGGGCGTAACTTATTTGTCTTCTAACGAACATGCAGAGCGTTATCCTTCTGCGGAGACTTTTTTGCGCAAGTTTGATCTGATGATCTATGCAGAGTTGATGAAGGAACAGCTTAAAGAGGAAGAAAAGAAAATGAAATTGATGGCGAAAGAGCTAAAGAAGATCGAAAAAGCACAAGAAAAAGAGCAAAAGAAAATTGATAAAGAGCAAAAAGCCATCGAAAAAGCACAAAAAGCGATTGATGAATCTAAAAAAGTCATCGGAGAGCAAGAGGAGGCTAAGGTGAAACAAAACGCTGAAATAGAATACCAAAACGAATTGATTGAAAAAATCAATGCAAAAATTAAAGAAGCGAAGAAAAAATAGATACTTGTATCGGAGCATTTTTTAAACGCAAAAAGCCATATCCTTCTGGGATATGGCTTTTTTTATACAATCGAATTCTTAAGGAAGGGTAAAGATTGGAGCTAAAACTGTTATAAAAAAAATAATTTTGGGAAAAGTGTTGTGGAAATATTGCCAGTTCTCGTAAAAAGCACGTCTTTTGTATTGTGATAACCATAAAAATTAAAGTATCGTGCAAAACAGAACGTATCAATCTCTTATTATTTTTCTATGGAGTAGCTTTTTTTTAGGTTTAGTATTTAGTTGTGCCGAACCTAGAGCACCAGAAGGAGGACCAAAAGACACACAACCGCCAAGAATTCATTCTAAGAAATATTCTACGCCAAATCCAAGTACTAACTTTAGAGACAATCAAATTATACTGACTTTTGACGAATGGGTGAAGCTCCAAGCCGCATACACGCAAGTAGTCATTTCTCCACCTTTAGAGAAGCGCCCAGAAATAAAAATTAGAAATAAATCGGTTGTTGTTGAATGGAAAGAAGCACTAAAAGATAGCACGACTTATATCATCAATTTTGGAGATGCGGTTAAGGATATTACAGAAGGAAATACGGTCCCAGATTTAAAGATGATTTTTTCTACAGGACCTTATTTAGACTCTTTGTCTTGCTCAGGACAAATTGTAGATGCAGAAACAAGAACGCCTAAAGAAGAAGTTTGGGTGATGTTGTATCGGAATCTAGCCGACAGTATGCCTAAGACGCAGAAGCCCTTTTATTTTACAAAAACAGACAAACAAGGCAATTTTAGATTAGAATACCTCAGAAAAGGACGGTATCGAATTTTTGCTTTAGAGGATAAGAATAGAGATTATAAGTACAATCAAAGTAGCGAGTCGATTGCTTTTTTAGATTCTTCTTTTCAAATTAACGATACCATACAGCCCGTATTTCGTTTGAAAATGTTTCAAGAACGGGAAGCAACAAGAATCCTTAGTTCGAAACTACAGCATTATGGAGCCTTAAATATAAGCCTTAATAATAAAGTACAAAGCGCTAGTGAGGTGGAGTTGTTGGATGCTCCAGATGATTTTCAAACATGGATAGAGCAAGGAGAGGATTCGTTGCGCTTGTGGTTTGATGGAACAATGCCCGATACTGGAAAGTGGTCTTTTGTTATTCGGAATCCAGTGGAAGAACTGAACGATACCATTCAAGTGAAGGCAAAGGCGCGTAGTGAATTTGTAGAAAAGGCTGATAACCTGATATGGCATCAAAAAAGAAAAAAATCAGCCCCTCAATCGGGGCGTAGTGGTAAAGGGACTGTACTTGTCTCGTTGCCCCTTCAAGATACAGCGACCATTTTGCAGTCTCCTTTTGAGACGATGGGGCTTTACTTTTCAAGAGCGATTGTTACAATAGATACCAACCAAATCCTTTTATTAAAGGACAGTAGTATCTCGGTTGTAAGACTAGATATTACAGAAACAGTAGACAGTTTGACACAAGATGTACGGTTGGATACGGCTTATAAAACAGTGCTGCAAGATACTTTCTTGCCCATAACGAAACCTTCCATTAAGGTTCAGAATAACCTAGCATTGACTTATCCTTGGGAAGCAGCAGCGCGATATAAATTAGTGATTTTGCCGAACGGAGTCACCGATTATTTGGGCTTAATGAACCAAGATACCTTGTCTAGGATTTATGCGATTGATAAGGTTGATAACTATGGAACGGTAACGGTTGTTGTCACAGAAGCTGATAGTAGCTTACAATATGTGGTGCAATTGTTAGATTCTAAAAACAATCTAATTGAAGAAGCCATCGTTCAGGATTCAACTCAAATGACTTTTGTTTACAAAAATATTCCTACCAATACTTATGTCGTTCGAGTCGTTCACGATGAATTTCCTAACGGACGTTGGGATGTAGGAAGCTACGACAAAAACAGACAAGCAGAATTAACCACCACGACAAAGCTTATTAAATTGAAGCCAGGTTGGGAAAATAAAATGGAGTTAAGTTTAAATCCTGATGTGTCGTCTAATAGATCTACATCTAAAGGCAAAGGCAAAGGCAAAATGGGCAACTTCGAAGAAGAGGACGAAGGGGGAGCGAAGAAAGGAAAGGGAGCGAATAAAAGAAGGAAAAAATAATTTCTCTTTGAATGTTTAGATTTTAGGCAGCTAATCCGCTCTTTTATAGTTGTTTGGAGTATTTTTTTTGCTTTGAAAACAAGAAAAGTACCTTTTTTTTGACTAGAAGTCTGTCTATAAATAGCTTAAATTTGTAGTAGAAAGGGAAGATTCTAAAATTTTTAGAACAGGTGGATGAGAACCACAAAAAAAAATGCTATTTTTATATTCCCCAAATAAGATATTCTTAATGAGTTAGTTAGAGTCTTTATCTAAAGATTAGATAACTACATACATTCTATAGATAATACTTCGTGGGATTAGTTCGCT